>CAYWNS010000035.1:0-18313 GCA_964459715.1 uncultured Akkermansia sp. | reverse complement strand
ATCAGTGCTTTTGAACGCTCCGCAACGACGATGAAGCTGGCGGACCCCCGTTCCACCCTCGACGACTTTGTGCAGCCGGGTCATTGTTTTCCCTTGCGCGCTCGGGAGGGTGGGGTACTCCGCCGCGCCGGTCACACGGAAGCTACGGTCGATTTGCTGCGCCTAGCCGGACTCGAGCCGGTGGGGGTATGCTGCGAAATCATGAACGAGGACGGCACAATGGCCCGACTCGGAGAGTTGGGCTCTTTCCAACGTCAATTTGCTCTGAAAGCCTGCTCTCTCGCTCAGATCATCTCCCACCGCCAACATACCGAATCCCTCGTGGTGCACGAGGAAGCCGTCCGCCTCCCCACCGACTACGGTGACTTTATTTGCCATTCTTACCATTCCCTCGTGGACGGACGCACGCACCTCGCCCTCGTGCACGGGGAGATTGATTCGGATAAACCCGTGCTTTGTCGCGTTCATAGTGAATGCCTTACAGGGGATGTATTTGCCAGTCGTCGTTGCGATTGCGGCAGTCAACTCCACCTTGCCATGCAGCGTATTGCGCAGGAGGGCGGAGTCATCCTTTACCTGCGACAGGAAGGGCGCGGTATCGGGCTTTCCGCTAAGTTACACGCCTACAAGCTGCAGGAGCAGGGGCTCGATACCGTGGAAGCTAATATCCGGCTCGGCTTCCCGCCCGACCTACGTGATTACGGGGTCGGAGCTCAAATTCTACATGACCTCGGCGTGCGTAAACTTCGTCTCCTGACGAATAATCCGCGCAAAATTGTCGGTCTTTCCGGGCACGGTCTCGAAGTCACCGAGCAACTCCCCCTGCGCATCCCCCCCCACGAGGATAACCGCCGTTACCTCGAAACAAAACGTGATAAGATGCACCATCTCATCTGATCGACCCCCGTCGTTCTTGCGCCCGTGAAAACGGTGCTCGGCAAGTGCTGATTCCCCGATTTTTCATGACCGGTGCAATGGAATCGCACTTGTCACGTCTTCCATCAGGTAGAGCGGGATGCTCAAAAGTTCTTCTCGCTTGCCGTAGCGTGCCAGCGAGCAGCGGATCGTGAGCTTCGGGGCGTATTTTTCGCAGTACACGCGCAGGCTTTTGGACTGGGTGTGCGTAGTTGCCTTCACTTCAATGGGAAGGATACGTCCGTCATGTTGCAGAACGAAGTCCACTTCTGCCGTCCCGGTCGGGTTCGTCCAGTAGGCAAGCGGAGTATGTGGCAGCGCGGTCGTGAGCATTTGGCAGACGCATTGCTCAGTGAGTGCTCCCTTGAACTCTGTGTAGATAGAACGGGTGGGCTCCGCGCTTCCAGGATCAGCCATAGCTCGCAGAAGTCCGCTGTCACTCAAAAAAAGCTTGAACGCATCCGACTGCTCATAATGGGGCAGGGGAATCGCCGGTTTGCTGATCCGATGAACGCGTCGGACGAGACCGCACAGCACGAGCCAACTAATGGCTTCTTCGTAGTCGCGCCCCCGTGCTCCGCCTTTGATGGTACCATAGCTGAATTTGCCGATGGGGCGCGCGAGTTGCGCGGGTATGCTCTTCCACACCTCGTGAATGCGTAAAATCTGCTGTGACGAGGTGTATTTAGAAAAGTCTTGCGTGTACGCATCGAGGATCTGCTGCTGAAGTTCCCGCACATTCCCTCCGGAATGATTCGCGGTATATTCCTGTACGACCTCCGGCATGCCTCCCACCAGCATATACTCTTCCAGCAGCCTGCATAATGTGTCGTGAAAGACGTTGAGTGTCTTGATGTCGACCTCGCGGAGCATCTTCTCGTAGCGTTCATGCCCCAGCGCACGAAGAAATTCGTGAAAGCTAAGCGGTCCCAGCGGCAGGGCTTCTACGTGCCCCACGGGATACGAAAGATGTTTATGCCGCATGGCAACCCCAAGTAAACTCCCCGCCGCCATCACGTGGTATTCCGGTGCTTGCTCGTGCAGGAATTTCAGCGCATGGAGTGCCCGCTCGCTCGCCTGTATCTCATCCAAGATAATGAGCGTTTCTCCGGGCAGCACATCCTCTGAACTCCGCGTGCTGATCGCGCGCATCATGGATGTCACGTCGAAGTCTTCCTCAAATACGGTGCGCGCATGCGGCATCTCGACCAAGTTCAGGTACGCTGTATGTCGATACGCCCGCCGCCCAAATTCCTTCATCAGCCAGGTTTTTCCAACCTGGCGCGCTCCTTCCAGTATGAGTGGCTTGCGTTTCCTTCGCCCTTTCCACTCCATTAACTTTTGCATCGCATCGCGTTCCATACTCCACCCTTTTACACCTCCTCCTCCACTTTGTCAATATTTTTACGCAGAAGTCCTGGGATTTTTTGCCATATTTGCACAAAAGTCCCGGGACTTTTTGCCAATTTTGCACAAAAGTCCCGGGACTTTTGTGTTTCCATTAAGAAATTAACCAAGTATTTTAACAATGTTTATACTTTATATTATACTATTTACAACTTATAATCATTCTAAATTTTAATCTAAAGTAACTTTAAGATGACTATTTTCCAGAGAATTTATTGCGTTTTTCTTCATCTTTTCACGTTTTTCGCTGTGCTGTACCGTCCCAAGTGCTCCTGAAAAAATTTTCATATAATTTATGTAAAAGTCCCGGGGTTTTCTGCCAATTTTACACAAAAGTCCTAGGACTTTTTGCCAATTTTGCACAAAAGTCCTAGGACTTTTGTGTCTTTGTTAAAAAATTAACAAAGTATTTTAACTATATTTACGCTTTATATTCTGCAATTAGCAGCTTATAGTAACTATAAATTTTATCTTAAAGTAACTTTAAATTAAGTATTTTCTGGAGAATTAGTGATATTTTTTTGCGTCTTTGCCTTTTCGTCACTCACTGTATTCTGCCCAGGTTGAGCTCGTTTCCCACACGCGTACGCGTTCGAGTTTCACACACCTGCGCACCGGGTAGTCCGCCGTACCGTTGCAGACCGCTTCCGCAAGTGCTGCTTTTGCTTTTTTGAAGACGCATGCTGCCATGACCTCACTTGTGGGGTCCTCGTGTTCAAAGGGAATGATACGCTCTCCGTAAACTTGACGGAATGTGGCAAAGTTCGGGTCATCTGTATTCATACACAGGGCATGGTCAAATGTTTGCAGGAAAGCACCGAGCATTTCGCCTATTGCTTTGAAGTCCACGACCATATCGTTCTCATCGAGTGTATCGGCTGCAAAGATGAGTTCCACACTGCGGGTGTGTCCATGCGGGAATTGACAGTTACCCGGATGCTTGGATAGCAAATGCCCACTCTCCAGCTCTATCCTCTTGCAGATGCGGTACATGCCTCCATCCTACCACCTCGCCGCAGAATTTGCAAGTCCCCCGTCTACCGCCACATCTGTCTCAAACAAATTAGAGGCTTAGTGGTGGGCGGTGATCCGAAATTTTATTTGGGACAGGTGTGATGCTTAGCATCGTGAGACGGTTTTTTCGCAGTGTAATTCCCGCCGGATGAATGGTGCTGTGGGAGCGATGGGAGATTGAGCCACATCAGCAACGGTACCTTGGGCGACAATGGTGCCGCCGTCATTTCCCGCGCCGGGACCCATGTCGATGAGGAAGTCAGCTTCACAGATGAGGTCGAGATTATGTTCGATGACGACGATGGTGTTGCCGAGGTCTGTGAGGCGGCGGAGGACTTGGACGAGCATACGGACATCCTGCGGGTGGAGACCGATGGTGGGTTCTTCGATGAGGTAGAGGTCTTGGGGTAGGGGGCGACCGCGACGGATGGCAGAGAGAGCGGCGCGTCGACCCTTGATGAGCTCGGCGACAAGTTTGATGCGCTGGGCTTCACCGCCGGAGAGCGTATTTCCGGCTTGTCCGAGAGAGAGATAACCCAGCCCCGTATCGCAGAGGAGACGGAGGGGATCGACGAGGCGGGGGAACCCCTCGAAGAATTCGGCTGCCTGCTCCATGTTGAGGTCGAGGATTTCGGCGATATTTTTCCCGCGAAAGCGCACTTGCAGGGTGCGAGAGTTATAACGCGCGCCGCGACAGGACTCACAGGGCACGGGGCAGGGGGGCAAAAAGTCCATTTCGCGGCGGATGAAGCCGGTGCCTTTGCAGACCGGGCAGTTGCCGGACGCCGTATTGAACGAGAAGCGGGAGGCATCGAAGCCGAGCCGACGCGCATCGGCAGACTGCGCGAAGAGCTTACGGATTTCGTCAAAAATTCCGATGTAAGTAGCCGGGGTCGAGCGGGGAGTTTTTCCGGGCGGCGACTGATCCACCTGATAGAGAGCACGGACGGACGAGAGCCCCTTCGTGGAGAGCCAAGTGCGCGGGACAGACGAGTCCCCGGACTCCCGCCGGAAAGCGGGACCGAGCGTGTCCGTAATGAGCGAGGTTTTACCCGCGCCGGAGGGACCCGACACCACCGTCAGACGTCCGCGCGGGATACGCAGATTCACCCCCTTCAAATTATGGAGAGAGCAGCCGCGCACCTCCAGCCACTCGACACCGCGCAGCGAGAGGCGTTTTCCGCAGAAGGGGTGCTTGCGCTCCTCGCGGAAAATCTGACCGGTCACGGAGGCGGGATTGCGGATGATGTCCGAGAGCGAGCCTTGGGCGATGATCTGGCCGCCATAGATGCCCGCGCCGGGACCGAGGTCGATGACACGGTCGGCACGGCGCATCGTATCTTCATCGTGCTCCACCACGAGGAGCGTATTCCCCCGGTGTTTGAGTTCATTCATGGTAGCGAGCAGGCGTTCATTGTCGCACGGATGCAGCCCGATCGTGGGTTCATCGAGTACGTAGAGCACGCCGCGTAGGTTAGAGCCCAGCTGAGCAGCCAAGCGGATGCGCTGGATTTCCCCGCCGGAGAGAGTGACGGCGGAGCGGTTCAGGGTAAGGTAGCCCAGCCCGACGTCCCGGAGGAAACGCAGGCGCGGCTCGATTTCAGCCACGACATTGCGGGCGATTTCCGCCTCCCGCCCGGAGAAGTGCCACTCGCGCACGGCGGCGAGGGCAGACGCGGCGTCCATTTCGCCCAACTCGGCGATATTCCGACCGAAGAGAGTGACACCTAGGGCGAAGGGATGGAGGCGAGCACCGCCGCAGGACGGACACACGGAGGCGAGCTCCCCCTTGGCGGCAGCCTGCTCCACTTCGCGGTCGTAGCGCAACTCCTTTTCCAGCTCACTGAGACGCGCCTCCTCGTCCTCGCGGTGAGAGCGAGACCGCTGTTGCACGAGACCGTGCCCGAGACAGGTGGGGCACCAGCCGCGCGGAGAATTGAAAGAAAAGGTGGAAGGCTCCGGGTCGGGGTAGGATTCACCGCACTTCGGGCAGGTGAGACGCGTGCCCAACAGTTGCCCGCGAGCCACATCGTGCCCGGGGACGAGACGCAGGAAACCGTCGCCCATCTCCAACGCGCGCAGGGTGCATTCCTCGAGAGCGGCGGCATCGCAGGGCGCACCGTTCATGGAGAGAGAGCCGCGTCGCGCGGAAAACTCGGCGAGCACCACATCGATATCGTGGTTGGAGTAACGGTCTAAGGGCGAGAAGTTTGCGGGAGAGACGAGTGTGCCGTCGGCGATGAGATACGGGAACCCCTTGCGGGCGGCTTGGCGGGCGAGGTCGGCGTAATGTCCCTTACGATTGCGCACCGTGGGGGCAGCGAGCAAGAGCGAGTGAGGCTCCTCCGCGAGGGCATGACGGACGGCGGCGTGGATTTCGGCAGGAGAGCGACGCCCCACCTCCACCCCGCAATGAGGGCAGTGCGGGAGCCCGAGTTTCGAGAAAAGTAGACGCAGGTACTGCCCGATTTCGGTGATTGTGCCGACGGTAGATTTACAGCCGCCGCGCGAGCGATTCTGCTCGATCGCCACCGTGGGGGGAAGCCCGGTGAGGGCGTCGATGTCCGGCGTCTCCAGCCGCTCGGTGAACTGGCGCGCGTAGGGGCTCATGACGTCCAAAAACCGCTTTTGTCCCTCCGCGAAGATGATGTCGAAAGCCAGAGTACTCTTCCCGCTGCCGGAGAGACCCGTGACCACCGTCATCTCATGCAGCGGTATTTCCACATCAATGTTTTTAAGGTGATGATGCCGTGCGCCGATGAGCCGCAGACAGCCGGATGGGGCATCGCCCTCGGACGCCGCGAGCTCGGCACCGGCGGGCGAGGGCAGCTGCGCGGGGGAGTCGGACGCACGGAGCATCGGCTTCAGGAAGGAAGCGGTGTGACCGTGGGAGTGGGATACCACACGCTCCGGAGTGCCGTGGGCGACGAGATGTCCTCCGGCGCGCCCGCCCTCCGGACCGAGGTCGATGATGTAATCCGCCGCCTTAATCAACTCCAAGTTATGCTCGATGACCAGCAGGGAATGCCCCTGTTCCGTCAGACGCGCAAACACCCGCAGCAGCACCTCCAAATCCGCGAAATGCAGCCCGGTACCGGGTTCATCGAGAATGAGCAGGGAGCCGCTCGCCGGGGGAGACGACTTGCCGCTCGCCGAGGGCACAGGGGTGTCGGAGAGAGAATCCGCGAGGATGCGGGCGAGTTTAAGGCGTTGATTTTCGCCGCCGGAGAGCGTATGAAGCCCCTGCCCGAGCACGAGATGCCCGAGCCCCACCTCCCGCAGCAGGTCAAGACCACGCACAATTCGGGCGGCGTGCACCCCCTTTTCGTCGGAAAAGAAGCGGATGGCACTCTGCACATCCATCGCCAGCACCTGAGCCATATTCAGCCCACGGTGCGTGATACTGAGGGCTTGGGGCGTATAACGCGTGCCGTGACACAGGGCGCAGGGTACAAAGATGTCGGAGAGGAACTGCATCTCCACCTTCTCCATGCCCAGACCCGCGCAGCGCGGGCATCTTCCGTCCCCGCTGTTGAACGAAAAATACCCGGGTTTGAGGGCACGCGCCTGAGCGGTGGGTTCCTGTACGAAGAGAGCGCGGAGTTCATCGAACACCTTCATGTACACCGCCGGGGTCGAGCGCGGCGTGCGTACGATCGGGCTTTGGTCGACCGATACCACCTCCCGCACCTGCTCTAAGCCCCGTATTTCCCGCACGCGCACCTGCTCTTCGTCGTCGAGGGCTTCGGGATGGGTGTACCCGTAGAGCACGTGGTACGCGAGCGAGCTCTTGCCGCTGCCGGACACCCCGGTGAGACAGGTGTAGACTCCCAGCGGGATGTCCACATCGAAGTCGTGTAGATTGTGGCACTCCGCTCCCCGTATTTCCAGATACCCGGTGGGTTGACGCCGCTCGCGCGGGACGGGGATGCGGCGTTGCCCGCTCAGGAATTGCCCCGTGAGGGAATCGCGTACCGAGAGCAGACCTTCCGGCGGACCGGAATACATCAGGTGACCGCCTGCCGCGCCGCCGACCGGTCCCAAGTCCACGATGTAATCGGCGGCATGCATTACGGCTTCCTCATGCTCCACCACCACGAGCGTATTGCCCCGGGCGGCGAGTCTGCGCATGGCAGAAATGAGACGCCCCGTGTCGCGGGAGTGCAGACCGACCGTCGGTTCATCCAGCACGAAGAGAGATTCGGTGAGGGAAGCCCCGAGACAGGCGGTGAGACTCACGCGCTCGATTTCGCCGCCGGAAAGCGAGCGAGTCAGGCGCGAGGCACTCAGGTAGGGCAGTCCGACCTCGCACAGATACGCCACGCGGCTGCGCAGCTCCCGCGCCGCCTGTGCCAAGGAGCGGTCCTCCCCCACCTGCGGCAGCACGTGTTGATCCGACCAAACCAGCAATTCATCCATCGGCAGAGCCTGCACTTGGGGCATAGTGAGCCCACCGACGGTGAAGGCGAGGGCTTCCGGGCGGAGACGACCGCCGCCGCACGCCGGGCACACGCTGTAGACGCGGTAGTAGGAGAGAAAGACACGGGCAGTCATCTTGTGAGAATGCTTCTCCATGTCCTCGATAATTCCCCTGTAGCCGTACCAATAACCCTCCTCGTAAGCCTGCCACACGTCCAAGTCCCCGTAGTTGCCGAGCAGCACGAAATCGCGTTCTTTTTGGGAGAGAGCTTTCCACGGGACATCCATGCGCACGGCTTTGAGTTTTTTATTGATACGCTCGAAGTCCCGGTAACAGGCAGAGAGCGTTTCGGAAGAGAGCATCTTCAGGGCACCGTCGCGGATGCTCAGCTCCGGGAGGATTCCCTTGGTGTAGTCGTAAGAGATGGCGCGTCCGTAGCCCTTGCAGGCGGGGCAGGCCCCGAGCGGCGAATTTCCGCTGAAGAGTCCGGGTTGGGGCTCGAGCAGGGGGTACCAATCACTGCGTCGAATCAGCGGCTTCTTCCACTTGCCGTTCTTTCCTCGCAGCGAAATGTACACGACATTCTGCCCGAGGTGCAGCGCGTTTTCCAAGGCTTCGGACAGACGGGCACCGCTCTCGGGGGAGAGGCGGAGCCGGTCCTGCACGAGCAACCACTGCTTCATCCCCACCTGTCGCTGCACAACCTCCTCCAACCGCAGCACCTCGCCCTTCACCCACACCCGCAGGTAGCCCTGTGCCGTGAGGGCGGCGCGCATTTCTTCGAAGGTACCCACCGGTTCCACGCCGAAGCAAACTACGGCATCCTCTCCGGCGTACTCGCGCAGGAGCTCGGCGGTTACGCCCTGCGGGGTCGCCGGGCGCACCTCATGTCCCTCCGCATCGTGCCCCACTGCCAACCTCGAAAAGACGAGTTTGAGGTACTCGTTGAGTCCCGTCATGGTGCCTACGGTCGAGCGCGAGTTCTTCACGGAATTACGCTGTCCGAGGGCAATGGCGGGCGGTACATTCTCCACGGCATCCACAGCCGGGCGGTCCATCCTATCCATGAATTGCCGCACGTAAGGTGAAAATGTTTCCATGTACCGCCGCTGCCCCTCCGCATACAAAGTCCCGAGAGCCAAGGAAGTCTTTCCGCTGCCGCTCGGTCCGGTCACCACCGTCAGCTTCCCCGTCGGAAGCTCCACATTCACCCCCTTCAGATTATTTTCCACCGCTCCACGTATCCGGATGTTTTCTGCCTCGTTCATGCTTCATTTTGTGGTACATGCGACCGAGCAGCGCGGGACGGAGCGGGAAAAAGTTCGGCGCACGAAGGACTGCATTTCCCCTAAGCTGACCCGGCGCAGAGCATCGCAGGAACGCTCGGCGTAATCCGCTCCGAGACCGAAGAGGACGTCGAGGGCGAGGTCGGCGGCGCGACGGGCGGGGGATTGGAGGGCGAGCAGGCAGGAGGAGAGAGCGGTTGCGCGGGCGCGTTCCAGCTCCCGTTCGCTGATGCCGCGTACACCCAGAGCATCGAGGGCACCGCGTAGGGCAGCTGCCGCCTCATCGAGGTGCTCCGGCGATGTCTCCAGCGAGAAAATGAGCGAGCCGACATCGACGCCTTGGAGCAGTTCCGAGCCGACATGGTACACGAGCCCGCGAGATTCCCGCAATTCTCGGTACAGGAGACCAGACATGTCCGAGCACCACTCATCCAGCAGGGTGAAGAGCGGCTGTGCTGGATCGTGCAGGGCGGGTCCGGGCAGGGCTAAGGCAAAGGCGGCTTGGTTGGTGGGGTCGGACGGAGAGCAGGTACGCTCGCCGTTGCGCATGGGGGGCGGCACTTCCCCGACCAAAGATTTGCCTGAGGGCATTTCCCCGAACACGCGGCGAATTGTCGGAAGCAGCTCCTCCCCCCGCACATCCCCTACGACCGCCAGCACGGCATTTTCCCGGCAGAAGAGCTGCCGGTGCAGGGCGCGGAGTTTATCCGCAGTAAGCGCGCACACACTCTGCTCCGTGCCGAGCGGGTGAAGCCCGTAGGACACCTCGCCGAAGCAGAGCGAGCGGAGCACACGGTGAGCCAGCGCGCTCGGAAGCTGCATCTCCTCCAGCAGGAGAGCCAGTTGGTCATCCCTCGCAGTTTGCACGACCCGGGGTTCAAAAGCCGGGTGCAGGGCAACCTCTGCCAGCAGCGCGAGCATATCCGCCGCGTCCTCCGGCAGACAGTGCATCGAAAGCAAGATACTGTTGTTCCCCGAGCTCACCTGCAGGGACGCCCCGACGGATTCCGTCGCTTCCGCCAGTTGCGTGGAATTGCGCGTCGTGGTACCCATGGGTAGCACATCTGCCATGAGCGACGTGATGCCTGCGGTGTCCGCAGACTCCGCGCGGCACCCTGCCCCCACTGCCAGCACCATATACACGAGGGGACAGTGCGGAAGTACTTGAAAATATGTGGGTAGTGGAGCCGACTGTGCCGTGGGGCGGGGAGTCGCAGCCGGAGTTTCCCGTACGGGCGTGGGGCTGTGTTTCAGGGGGTCAATCGTTACTTCCGAGAGCGTATGCGGGCAGAAATAGGAACGTGCGATGCGACGCAAGTCGTCCACCGTCACACGCGAGAGCGCGGCATGCCATTCCTCGTACGCCTGAGCATTGTGGTAAGCTGCCCACGTGGCAGTGAGCACCTCCGCCGAGGCGGTGACAAGAGAAAGCTCCTTGAGATGCTGCACGCGGCATCTCTTCTTGACCCGGGCGAGTGCCTGCTCGAAGTCCGCCTGCGATAGGGAATAGGCGAAAGCGAGAATGGCATCACGCAGCGTATCCCGGCGGTCGGGGTCAACATCGGCGCGGAGCACGAGCGCGCCCTGAGCGTCCGACCGGGGCATGAGGTAGGCGGCGGTATCGTGGGCGAGTGCCTGCTCATCGTGGAAAGTGCGCTGCAGCCACGCAGAGCGTCCGCTGCCGAGGATGGCGGCAAGCAGACTGAGGGCGGGGAGGTCTTCGTGTTCACGCGAGGGGATGCGCCACGCGAGACACAGACTGCTCGTCGGCTGGGCAAACTCGCGGCGACAGAGTCGGGGTGCGCGTTGGAGCGGTTCCGCAGGACACCCCGGGTGCGGACATGCTCGCGCGGGAACCTCCCGCAGATCCTCCTCCACGGCTGCCACCACCTCCTCAGCTTCCGCATCCCCCACGACGCAGAGAAACATATTGCCCGGCACGTAACGCTCGGCGTGGTAGTGCAGCACATCCTCGCGTTGCAAGGAATCGAAGAGCCCGCGCAGACCGATGACCGGGAAGCGGCGCGGATGCGCGTGATAGAGCGTTTCCGCTAGGGCACGCTGCACCGCATCCTCCGGGTCATCGGCGTACATCTCCATCTCCCGGCGAATGACATCGCGCTCGCGCTCCCACTCCTCCGCCGGAAAGATGGGGTGCAGGGTGAGTTGCACGAGGTAATGCAGGAACGCGCGCACGTGTCGCGCGGGACCGTCTATCTGAAAGACGGTATTGTCCGTGCCCGTGTAAGCGTTCCAGATACCCCCAAGGTCCGACACCCCTTCGTTGAGCTGCGCGGCACTCATCTCGCGCGTGCCCTTGAACACTAGGTGCTCCGTGAGGTGTGAAATCCCGCTTCCGACGTATTGGGCTTCGAGTGCAGACCCGGTTTCAACCCCCATGCGCAGAGCGACCAACGCCGTGTCGCGGCGCGTCTGAATGAGTAGGGTCAACCCGTTGCGGCAGGTGTGGCAGAGGACATCCTTCATGCCGGGAAATCAGTCGGCAGCACACATATCGCCGCGCAGCCGCCGCACTTGCTCTACCCCGACAAGAGCTTCCCCGAGGGCAAAGCCGAAGCGGAGAGCAACGGCGGGTCCGCGTCCGGTGATGAGCCCGTCGCTCACTTCCACATCGCTGTCCGTCAATACCGCCGCAGCTTGCACAGCTGCCTGCACTTCGGCTGCCGGGTAGCAGGTTACCCGTTGTTCGGGGCGGAGCACACCCGCCGCCGCCAACACCATGGGTGCGGCACAGATGGCGGCGATGAGTTTGTGTGCTGCGTGCGTCTCGCGCAGCAGCCGCAGCACCGCCTTGTCCTTGCACAGGTCCCACGCAGCGGGTCCCCCCGGTACCACGACCGCATCGTAGTCCGCCGCGTTGAGAGTGCCGAGAGGGGCATCCGCCCGCACCTCGATACCGTGTGCGCCGCGCGCGCTGCTTGCACCCGGACTTGCCAGAGTGACCTCCACGCCGAGCCGTCGCAGGATATCCGCCGGGGCGGTGAGTTCGATCTCTTCAAAGCCGGGTGCCATGATGATGAGTACTGACTTTTTCTCCATGTTAGTGAGTATGTGGTGAAAGATTACGTCCTTTGTTAAAGCGCACCACCTCGCGGCGTGCTTCTCGCATTTCCGCCCGAGCTTTGAGGTCGTAGCGGCGGTCACGGTGCGTCTTGCCGCGTCCTACCCCGAGCTCCGCCTTCACGCGTCCGTTTTTCCAGTATAACCGCATGAGCGGTAGCGCAAATCCACGTTGTGCCGTGCGTATCTCCAGCTTCAGGATTTCGCGCTTGTGGGCGAGGAGGCGTCGTGGGCGACGGGTCTCGTGTTGAAACCACGCACCCGCACCCTCCCACGGTTGGATATCGCAGCCGTAGAGAAGAAGCTGCCCCTTTTCCACGCGCGCGAAAGCATCCGCCACGTTCACCTTCCCGGCGCGGATGGCTTTCACTTCCGTCCCACGCAACTCAATGCCGCACTCAATGCGCTCGGTGACTTCATAGTCCCGTCCCGCTTTCTTATTCCCGGCTATCAGGCTCGTGCCCGGCTTGTTCTTCCGCTGCATGGTGTGAGGCGTTGTTTGTCCCGTCCGTACCTCACATGGTGCTCCCGAAGTTGCCGCCTCCCTTACTCCGAAGTTTCCTCGCTTCCGAGTGCCCCGAAGGGCTCGGCCTTTGCCTCCCCCTGCTTCTCATTGATCTCGTGCCACAGCAGCTTCCCTTCTATAATCTCCGTCAACGCTATGTCCCCCGACCCCATCTCCGGCGTGGTCGGTACAAATGGATCCGCCCCATGGTTGAGCTGGTTGACCCTCTTGGATACGATGTTGATGAAGAGCTGATTGTCCCCAACAATGCGACTCGCTTTCTCTATGAGTTCCGTTTTCATGGACGCGATCATCCTACCACACTCTCTCCCATTTGGCAAGTGGGAATGCCCCAACGCTCGGAAATTTCCCTGCTCCCTCCACGCCGTATTCTCCCTGTCGTAAAATGTGAACTTAACTATACGACGCGCAGTTCCACGAAAGTATCAACATAGTCGTCAATGGGTCGCTTGCTTGCCGTCCGCCTTTCTCACGATGGCAAATTGCGCTCCCTTGCCGAGGAGCATGGATAGTTCATTGAGGTCTTTGGGATGCAGTCGGACGCAACTACCGCGCAGGGCAGCCTGCTCCGCGCTTGTGAAGATGATCCCATTGGAGAGGCGCAGTTTCCGGTTGGCGGCGGCAAAGAGTGCTGACGAGCGTGCAACTCGGGTACCGTTGAGTTCGCCCGTTCGTTCAACCAGCGTCGCACCTTCATTGTTTCCCTCCTGCAACTCGGGTGGATATTGAATATCGTAGGCAGCTACAAGTGTACGTCCGTCCCACAGCGTAATTTCGTGCTCATCCAGTCGCAACTCGACACGCAGGTCTGTCGGTACGATATACAACTCCTGCCCAGCTCTTAGTTCCGACGGATTCAGGAGGCGATTGATGTAGGTGATGAGTTCAGCAGAGCTCTTGTAGGTGTTGGCAATACGATCCAAGGTCTCTCCGCGACGCACGGTATGAATGTGCATGCGGGGATGTCTGACACTCAGGTAACGACGCATGTTGATGGACCCCGCCAGCTGCCGTGCTTCGTGTCCCGCCAAGCCGCGTTTGTGGATGAAGGGTGTTAGTAGTTGCAGGGCTTCGGTATCTTTCCCTTCGCGGTGCAAACGCTGCGCACGCTCCAGCTCCGCCGGACGACGCGGCCAAAGGGAATAATTCTCCTGTGCCATTCCCACTGTAATGCTACAGGAGACCGCGACGCTTATAATCAAAGATGTTAATCTCATGGGATTGCTGTATCATCTCAAGCATGAAGCTCAGCAGGGAGATTTCCCAAGCGTCATCCACACCTTCTATCACTGCGCGCAGGGTATCACCGCTGCTTTCTGCCTCCTGTACCACCCGCTCACTCACCGCACGTATATCTTCGTGCAGATATTCTTCCTGAACTCCCGAGCGACTGAATTGAAACCCATAGGAGATGAATGCCTGCACGGGCATACCCTGTTCGTGTAGCCATTCAAAAAAGCGCACAGCTTCGTCGCTGAAGCCATCGGTTTCCGGACCGCGCATGTGTTTGGGTCTCAAGATACGCGGTTTGCCGACCTCTACCCATCCGGTGCGGACCCGACACGACCCAACCTCATCCATCGGCTCGCTGAGGAGCCGGAAGTTGTACCTCGTCTCCCCAAAGGACTCTATGCGCCTATACGGTAAATAGAGTATCTTCGTGTGCCGTATCGCATACCCCACCTTGTCGCTCTTCATGCCCTCCCCCTTTCTCCTCCGTTATACATCGTTCATGCAGCGACAAGCGGGCTGACAGTGCTCTGTACCTCGTGCCCGAGGCGACTAGGCAGCTCTAGTTTTGCTTGTGTTCCTTGATGTAGGCAACTACCTCACTCACTGTCCTGAGTTTCTCAGCGTCCTCATCCGGGACATCCACAGAAAATCTCTCTTCGAGCGTCATGACGAGCTCTACCGTGTCGAGTGAATCTGCCCCAAGATCATCTATTAACTTGGCATCAGGGGTCACCTTTTCTCGATCCACGCCGAGTTGCTCGACGATGACATCAACTACTTGGGTTTCGATATTGTCTGACATATCCAGTATATGTGTTACCAAATTGGAGAGACTCCATATTACACCATCCGCATCCGAATGGCAACCCTTATTTTCGCGGTCACGAAAAAACACCACATCTGTCCCAAATAAATCAAGCGTCCAGAGTAGTGCGGTGGTTTTGTCGCAGAGAAACACAGGGGCGATCAAGTACGAGGTACGAAGTACGAAGTGAAGGAGTTAGGCGCAACGGAGTTGCGCAGAGGAGTTGAAAGGAGGGGAGGCAAAGCCGAAACGATGCGAGGAGAACAAATCAGTACATCCGTGAGGTTGAAGCCTCCTTAATACGCAGAGCGTCTGTAACCCGCAGGGGGATCAGCATGGCGGCGTTTTTCGAAAATCTGATTGGGACAGGCGTGAAAAAACACCGCGCACGTCGCAGGAACACAACCACCATATCCCCCACCTGCGGTCGAGGGAACAGACGATGCAGCAGACGCGTACATCAAACAAACCAACAGCACCGGGGCACCAACCACAGGCACGGCGAAAAGACACACCCCAGAAGGTGGTGGGAACGCCCCCACCACCGAGGGGTATGAAAGGGGAATCAATGTTTACTCTTGGCGGCAGCCTCTCTGAGAGTCTTGCCGACCTTGAACTTTACAACTTGGCGGGCAGGGATGGGTACATCCTTCTTCGGGTCCTTCGGATTACGTCCCACCTTGGCTTTTACCTCCTTCACCACAAAGGTCCCGAAGTTACGCAATACGATGCGATCGCCCCTACCGATAGCTGCGGTGACAAGTTCAATGGTCTTTTGCATCACCTCCAGAACGTCGACTTGGGTGAGGTTGCCGTTCAACTCAGCACAGATGCTGTTGACCAATTCTCGCTTTGTAATTGTTTTAGACATGGCGTATGGTATTTAGTGAATGAATAAACGCTGTGCGTAAGATAGCGCATTTCCAGCCATTTGTCACACAAAAAAACATTTGTACGTGAATTTTTTTTGTCAACATCCCCATTTTTTATTGTTTTGGCGACTTTTGGGTGTTGACTGACGGTCAAATTGTGTCAAATTTGAGGGAAATGACGGACCAGTTCAGCACAGTCATAGACCGCACGCAGGCAGAGCGTCTCCGAGCGCGCTTGATTGTAAACGCCTCCTTTCGGGAAAAAGAAAGGGACTACGCTATGTTTTGCTACGAAGGGATGGACGTCAGTGTCGCCTACTTTCCCAAGCGCGGTAAATTAGTCGTGCAGGGCAGGGGGACGGAGGAATTCGTGCGGCTGATGTTGCCCGATGAGCAGGAGACGGTGAGTACGGCGTCTAAATTCGCTCTCCCTGCGGAACAGCTCACGGCACATTTCGGTACGGACGAAAGCGGCAAGGGTGATTACTTCGGACCCCTCGTCGTAGCGGGGGTTTACGTGAACGAGACCCTAGCCCAGCAGTTGGCGCGCCTCGGTTGCAAGGACAGCAAGCAGATGGGCAGTGATGAGCACATTGCCCGTGTTGCCGCTCAAATCAAAGATTTGCCGGGTATGGCGTACGAGGTACTCTGCATCGGACCCGCCCGCTACAACGAGTTATACACGCAGATGGGCAACCTGAACACCCTGCTCGCATGGGGGCATGCTCGCGTCATTACTGCCCTGCATACCAAAGTGCCGGGTTGCCCACGCGCACTGTGTGACCAGTTCGCCGATGAGAGGGTTTTGCGACGTGCTCTGGGTGAACGCGGTATGCCGGTGGTGCTCGAGCAGCGACCCCGTGCGGAAAGCGACATTGCTGTGGCGGCTGCGTCCATATTGGCACGTGCCCGTTTTGTGGAGTGGATGCGGCAGACCGCGCAGGCTGCGCAGTGTCAGTTACCCTTGGGATGCGCTCCACATGTGCTGACCGCTGCCCAAACTTTTGTCACTCAGCATGGCTTCGCTCGTCTGCGCGATGTGGCTAAGCTGCATTTCAAGTTGACCGACGCATTGCACATCTGTCCCAAATGAATTAAGGGCTTAGTGGTGGGCGATGGCTTTGCGGCAGGGAGACGGGGAGGTGATCAAGTACGAAGTGAAGGAGTTAGGCGCAACAAGGTTGCGCGGAGGAGAACGGTGAACGCAAAGTGGGAACGAGACGTGGAGACCAAATCTATGCACCTGTGAAGTTGAAGCCCCCGCTAGCGCGCGGGGCGCGTGAAACCCGCATAGAGACTAGCATGGCAGCACTTTTCGAAAATTTTATTGAGACATGTGTGGAGGCATTGAAATAGTAACATTCCGTGCTTGCTTCTTCCCATCGAATACGCTATCATGGGTGCGCAGGTTATGGGCAGTTCCTTCGGAGAGATATTTCGCATTAGCACATGGGGAGAGTCACACGGTGCCGCTGTCGGCGTGGTTATTGACGGCTGCCCGCCGCGCATCTCTGTTTCGCCGGAGCTTATTCAACAAGAGCTCGACCGACGACGTCCCGGTCAGAGTGCGCTGACGACTCCGCGCCAAGAAAGCGATACCGTAGAGGTACTCAGTGGCGTCAGTGCAGAAGGACTCACGCTCGGCACTCCCATTGCCCTCTTGGTGCGTAATACGGATGCTCGTAGCAGTGCGTACGACGAGATTCGGCACACATATCGTCCGTCCCATGCCGACTACACCTATGATGCCAAGTACGGCATTCGTGCTTGGGCGGGTGGGGGGCGTGCCAGTGCGCGTGAAACGGTAGCTCGTGTGGCGGCGGGGGCTGTTGCTCGTGCCGTGTTGCACCGGCTTTGCCCGCAGCTGGATATCGTCGCATGGGTGCAACAGGTGGGCGCAGTGGTCTGCAAGCTACCGAGTGCTCAGGTATCGCGTGGTGCTGTGGAATCCAACCCGGTGCGTACAGCGGATACCTCCTCCTCCCAAGCCATGGAGCAAGTCATTGCGGAAGCACGCGCACACGGTGATTCTTTGGGGGGGGTGGTGGCGTGTGTCGTGCGCGGCGTCCCTCCCGGACTGGGTGATCCGGTTTTCGATAAGCTGGAAGCCGTTCTCGGACACGCTATGCTGAGCATTCCGGCTTGCAAGGGCTTTGAGGTCGGCAGTGGTTTTGCCGGGGCGAGTTTATGTGGTTCCCGCCACAACGACCCCTTTTTTGTGGATGGCGGGCGCGTGCGCACGCGCACAAACAACTCGGGTGGAATTCAGGGCGGTATCAGCAATGGTGAAGACATCCTTATGCGCCTCGCTTTCAAACCCACCGCCACAATCACGCAGGAGCAAGAAACGGTCACGGATGAGCATTGCCCGACCCGCATCTGTGGCAAGGGACGACACGATCCCTGTGTGCTCCCCCGTGCCGTGCCTATTGTTGAAGCCATGGTTGCCCTCGTACTCGCCGACCGTGCTCTTCGCCAACGCTGCGTAAGTCTCTGACCCGCTGCGGTGTTGGTCTCCACACGTCGTTCCCGCTTTGCTTCGTCGTTTTTCCCCCCGCGCAACCTTGTTGCGTCTAACTCCCCCACTTCGTACTTCGTACCTCGTACTTAATCCCCATCCCCTCCCCGTTTCCCTGTCGCATAGCCATCGCCCACCACTAAGCCTCTAGTTTATTTGGGACAGACGTGATTTGGAACAGACAGGGCAAACGCATTAGAAAAAAGGGAGGATTTCCACAAGAGCTCGGAGGCTTT
>CAYWNS010000034.1:0-19180 GCA_964459715.1 uncultured Akkermansia sp. | reverse complement strand
CGGATGTCAAGCCCGGGGAATACATGGCGGAGATGAGTGCCGGGGCATACGGATTCAGTATGGCGTCCACCTACAACTCGCGCCCCTTGGCGGCGGAGGTGCTGGTCGATGGGGAGCACGCGGTGCTCATCCGGCGCAGGCAGACGATAGAGCAGGTGACAGAAGATGAGATTTTGCTCAACTAGGATATGGCACGACTTTCTATTCCGGAATATGTGATGGCACTGGCGCATGTGGCGTCGCTGCGCTCCGAAGACCCCTATCGAAAAGTGGGGGCGGCGGCACTGGATGCCGATAATCGCGTGATCGGCACGGCGTACAACGGGCTTTACCCCGGCTTTACCGCCCCGGCAGGTTTCTGGAACTCGCGCGAGGAACGTCAAAAATTCATGCTGCACGCTGAAATTAACCTGTGCAGTCTCTTCAAGCGCGGAGAAGCGCGGATTGTCGCCTGCACGACGATGCCCTGCACCTCGTGTATGCAGGCACTGTGCGCTCACGGTGTGAAAATCATTTACTACGACGAAGAATACGAAAAGTCGGAAGCGCGGGCCATCGCGGAGCTCTATGGCGTGCAACTCATTCGCGTGAAAGACTACCCACTCAAGTAGGAAGTACGAGGTACGAAGTACGAAGTACGAAGTGGCAGAGCCGGGGAGAAGGCATGCGTGGAGCAGCAGCTTGGCACGGGTCGGGCGTGAGTGTTGTGGGTATGGGAGCAGCGGGAAGTACGAAGTAGAAATTTGGCGCAACTCCGTTGCACAGGGCGGTGGACGCAGAGCCGGGGAGTGGCGGGTGGGGTAGGCGGCGGTGATGTGTGGTGGAGAGGTGCGGGTGTGGCGAGGGAAAGGAAGTATGAGTCGAAGAAGAAGTACGAGGTGCGAGGTAGGGAGGGATAGTTGTGGAGGAGTCGCCGCTTGCGCAGCCTTTTTTTGGTCAGTTTTTGGTCTTTTTTTAGTCTTTTTTTAATTCAAACCAAAAAAATTATCACGCAGTATCAACGTTTTACGACGATTATTTTGGCGCGAGTGCCAATTTTTTTAGGTTTTTTTAGGTTTTTTTGCACGCTTGACCAAAAAAACTCAATTTGTCCCCCACGTGTTGTTACTGCTTTGCTGACACCTTCCCTGCGCAACTCCGTTGCGCCTAACTCCTTCACTTCGTACTTGATCACCCCTGTGTCTTCCTGCCTCAAAGTCACCGCGCACTACTAAGCCTCTCATTTATTTGGGACAGATGTGGTGGTGTTTGGGTGCAATTTGACATTTGATGGAGAGGTGGTACAATGTCACACGGTATGGACATCGATGGAGAGCAACTGAGAAAAACCGTAGAGGTGCTTCGGTCCCTTGCACAGGAAACAGAGTGGGTCGAGTTCAAGGAGAATCGGCTGGATCCGGCGAGGGTCGGCAGGTACGTCTCAGCTCTCTCTAATGGGGCATGTTTGAGTGGGCGGGAATATGGGTGGTTGGTGCTGGGCATATCGGATGGCGATCATACGGTGAAGGGTACAGAATTGCGATTTTCAGCCATGCGAGTAGGGAACGAGGACTTGGAATTTCATCTTCGAAAGCGACTCCACCCATGTCCTGAATTTGGTTTTCAGTCGCTCAGGTATGAGGGGAAGCACATCGAGGTGTTACGCGTAGCCGCTGCGTTGGGGCAGCCGGTTTTATACGATAAGACGCCATACGGGCGTATCAATAGTAACACGACGGAGCTGACCAATTACCCGGACAAGCTACGGGCTATATACAATTCACGCGATGATTGGTTCATACACATCTGTGAGGGAGCTACCATCGAGCATCTGGACCCCGAAGCCATAACTGTGGCACGCAAAATATACAAGGCAAAGGCTCGGAATTTGCCGGATGACTTCGACACGTGGGATGAAGCGACATTCCTCCAGAAGATGAAGTTGATGCGCGAAAACGGGATGACTAGGGCGGCAGTATTGTTGCTGGGAAAGGACACGTCATCCTACTTACTTTCCCCGCTGGTAGCCGAAATTACATGGAAACTGGAGTATGCCGATGAACGCGCGTATGAGCATTTCGGTCTGCCATTTATCCTCTCTCCTACCAAAATTCTGCACAAGTTGCGCAACTACACGGTCAAACTTTTTGCCGACAACAGCCTTATTCCCCACGAGGTGTCGAAATACGATGCCGAAGTGGTTTCTGAGGCACTCCACAATTGCATTGCTCACCAAGATTACACGCAAGGAGCGCGCATCATTGTATCGGAGTACGAGGATCGCCTAGTTTTTCGCAATGTCGGAAACTTTTTTTCTAGGAGTCCGCAGGATTATTTCACCGGTTCCGTGACTCCGGACCGGTACAGGAACAAGTTTTTGGCTGAGTCCATGGGATTGCTGGGCATGGTCGACAGCATGGGCTACGGTATCCATAAAATGTACAATAGACAGAAATCACGCTTTCTCCCTCTGCCGGATTATGAGCTCAGACATGATCCCGAAGCTGTCGAATTAACCATTTACGGCAAACCGATTAACGAGAACTACTGCAAGGTACTCATCGAACATGCCGACCTCAGTCTGGATGAAGTCATTGCCCTCGATTACATCCAAAAAGGCAAAAGTCTCCCGGAGTCTGTGATCTCACTCCTCCGAAAAAAGCACCTCGTTGAAGGGCGCAAACCGCACCTGTACCTCGCTAGGAGTATTGCACTCCTTACCGGAGAAAAGGCGAAGTACATTGACTCCATCGGAGTGGATCGCGCTCTCATCAAAGAACACATTATCAAATCTATACGACGCGTCGACTACATGTCGCGTGCGGAAATCAACGCTATCGTCGGCAAGCTCTTGCCCGCCAATCTGTCAGAGCGACAAAAATATGATATTGTTTCACGCCTCATCAAGGAAATGTCCTTGAGGGACAAGAGTATCCACAATATCGGGAAATCAACTAAGGGAGCAAAATGGGCGGTATCCGAGAAATGAGCACCACGAATGGGAAGTAAGGGGGAAGTACGAGGTACGAAGTACGAAGTAGCAGAGCCGGGGAGAGGGCATGCGTGGAGCAGCAGCTTGGCGCGGGGCGGGCGTGAGTGTTGTGGGTATGGGAGCAGCGGGAAGTACGAGGTACGAAGCACGAAGTGGCGGAGTCGGGGAGAGGGCATGCGTGGAGCAGCAGCTTGGTGCGGGGAAGAGGTGTGTGAGGGGGGGAGATGTGGGGGAGTCGCCGCTTGCGCAGCCTTTTTTTGGTCAGTTTTTGGTCTTTTTTTAGCTTTTTTTAATTCAAACCAAAAAAATTATCACGCAGTATCAACGTTTTACGACGATTATTTTGGCGCGGATGCCGATTTTTTAGGTTTTTTTTAGGTTTTTTGGCACGCTTGACCAAAAAAAACTTAATTTATCCTCCACGTGTCGATGTTGCTTTGCTGTCACCTTTCCTGCGCAACCTGGTTGCGCCGAATTTGAATACTTCGTACTTAATCACCTTCGTGTTTTCCCGCGACAAAGTTACCGCTCTGCTCTAGGCGTTTCCATCTCCCGGGAGGAGGTACTGCAGGGCGGTTTGGAAGGCACGCAGGGTGCTGAGAGGGTTGGCGGTGTTTGTACCGGCGATTGAGAAAGCTGTGCCGTGGTCCGGGCTGACGCGTAATTTCGGTAGACCTAGGGTGATGTTGACCGCGTTATCAAAGTCCAGTAGCTTGAGAGGGATGAGAGCTTGGTCGTGGTAGGGGGCGATGACGCCGTGGTATTTGCCTTGCGCGGCGTCGCGGTACACGCAGTCGGGCACGCACGGGCCATCTATCGCGACCTGCGGGAGTCTGCGACGCAACTCATCCACCGCCGGAGAGATGATAGTTGTTTCTTCGTCGCCGAAAGCCCCGGCTTCGCCGTTGTGCGGGTTGAGCCCGGCGACTGCCAAGCGTGGATGGTTGTGCCCCGCTCGCTCGAGGAATTCGGCGAGCAATGCGCCCGCACGGACAAAACGCTCGGGGCTGAGTACGCGCGGCACGTCACGCAAAGCGATGTGCGTGGTACACAGGGCAACGGTAAGGGATGCCCCGGAAAGACACATGGCGAAATGTTCCACCCCCAGCCGGTCCGCAAAGAACTCGGTCTGCCCGGGGTAGGGAAAGCCGAGCTCCCGCAGGGCATGTTTGCAGACGGGGGCGGTCACCACCGCGTCCACCTCACCGCTCCGCATGGCTCGGGCGGCATTTTCTAGGTGCTCCCAAGCCTGTTCGGCGGTTTCGCGGGAGGGCTGTCCCGGGGCGCACGAGATACGCTTCCCCAAGCACACGAAGTCGGCTGCCACACCCGACAACTGCCGCAACGCCTTGTCAATCACTTCCGGACCGATACCGGCTTGGTCGCCGAGGGTGTAGCCGATAACCGGGCGGTTCGGGGGAATCATGGCTGCACCTCCTCCGCGGTATCGTCATCCGGCAGTTGCATATTTCCGTCGTTCGGTACCACCGGGGAGCTCGGCACACGGCGCGGGCGATAGGAACGCCGCGTGTTGATGTACTCCTCGTGTGAGACTCGTGGCTCAAAGCGCAAATCCGCGTTCACCGAGGTGTGATACACGATGGTGAGGACGATGCTCAGTGCCGTGAGCACGAGAATCAGGACGCCCAAAAAGGACTTCATACTCGTATTATACACTCTTTTTCCTCCTTGGCAAGCGCGCGAATTTGTGTGGACATTCTGACGCGGCGGTGCTATCATGTCGGCATGAGTACGAAGTTGAGCGAGGAACAAGTGGACGCCGTGAAAGCGTGGGCAGCCGGTGGCAAGGACCTCAATGAGATTCAAAAGATGCTGCGGGGAGAGTTTAAGCTGCATCTCACCTACATGGAAGTGCGATTTTTGTTGCTCGACTGTGGAATTTCCTTAGTCTCGGATACTCGGACTGCCCCAAATGACCGAAAAACCGCCCCCGATGAGAAGCAACAGCAGCCGTCCGCCACAAAGCCCGGTGAGGTGAGTGTGGAGCTGGATGATTTGCAGTTGCCCGGTACCTTGGTCTCCGGTAAAGCCTACTTCCCGAGCGGAGCCCAAGGAGCTTGGCAGGTCGACGAATTCGGGCGTCTCGGCTGGAGCAGTCTCTCCGGGTCCCCGACACCCGATGAATTGCAGCTCTTCCGCCAAAAGTTGACAGCTATGCTCCGCCGCGCCTGAACCGCCCGGACGCCTAGCGGCGGGCACATCTGTGCCAAGTAAATTAGGGACTTAGTAGTGGGCGATGACTTTGCGTCAGGGAAACAGGCAGGGGATCAAGTACGAGGTACGAGGTACGAAGTGAAGGAGATAGGCGCAACGGAGTTGCGCGGGAGAGTTGGAAGGAGGCAAAGCTGAGACAACGCGAGGGGAATAAATCAAAGTACCCGTGAGGTCGAAGCCCCCTTGGTACGCAGAGCGGCTGCAACCCGCATAAGGACCAGCGTGGCGGTGATCTTCGGAAAGCTTCTTGGGACAGGTGTGAGCGGCAGGACGGGCGGGTAGATGGAAAATACGGGAGGCGCGAAGGAGAGGCAAAGCGCACGAAAAAGGGAGTTCGAAAACTCTTTGTGAATTTTCTTGAGGCAGACGCGCATTTTTTGCTTGCACACTGCGGATGGAGTGAGATATACTGACTGGCGTACCATACGGTGGGGAGCATCGACTGTGAGGTCGTTGGTTCTTCCGCCGCTATCGTCTCTTACTCAAACAAACACAGACCATGAAGCTTCATCTTCCGAATGGACTCCGCAAGGCTCTGCTGGCTTGCCTTGCCGCTCTCGCGTTGCCTGTTACTCTCCCAACCACTGTCGCTACGGCTTCCGGCATCGCCGCCGCGTGGTTCGTGGCTGCCCAACGGGCTGATGCTGATGTCTCGGATTATCCGACTATCTTTAATACCAATGATTATAAAGCAGCTGCCGGTGATGCGACGAAGAATACATCCAGTGAGACATGGACCCTTAACGTGAACGACTCTGTTGAGGATTACTCATTTTGGTTTCAAGGTAGCCCGGGGGCACAGGGAGCTTTGGATAGTAGAACGGACGCTAACCTCTGGTTCGAGCGTACCCTTAGGGTCAATAATGGGAACAGAAATCACACACAGACTTTCAGCGGGAATATCTCCGGGAGAGAGGGGGCTAACCTGGTCTTTGCGTGGGCAGCACACGCGGACAGTTGGACCTTTTTCGGAGATTTGAGTGGGTTCGGAGGAGACATCCGTAGCACAAGCGGGACGGTCAATATTGCGTTCCTAGGGGGGGCAAAGTCGAATCGATATGCCATCAAGCAGGATGGAGGCACGATCAACCTCTCGGTCGGTAATGCGACCATAGTCAGCAGAGAGGTTAATGTGAACACCTTAACTGCCACTGAAGAAGGGACAGCGAACTTTAACAAGTATGACAGCAGCTGGGCAAACACGACTGTCCAAGCAAACGAGCTCCAAGTGAACGATCATGGGGAGCTGAACTTTAATGATCGAGCGAATGTTACGGTATCAGGGAAGGTGATCCTAAATGCGAATTACGACAAAAAAAATGACCTTGGGATTGCTGCCTTAACGATGAACGGTGGGACACTGACGGCGGAAGCAGTTGAGCTGAAAGGAGATGCTAGGGTGACTCTCGATGTCGGAGCGAGACTCGATTGGTTTGACTACGCGCCGAATGGACACACGCTTACGCTTAGGCTGGAGGAGACGCTGTCAGATGCGGAGATTGGGCTGTATGGTACAGGTAATTACGGCTACGATGTGTTCGGGAAGAGGTGGAAAGGAGGGAACATCGGCATCGTCCTCGAAGCCGAAAGTGAATCCGGACGTAAGCTCATGGTGGAGTCCTCCGGCAAGGTCGTATATGATAATAAGGAACCGATTCCGCAGTTAAAGTGGACTTCGCAACCGACCAACAATGAGCTCGATTGGGTTGCGGGAGCATGGGACGATGGGGTGAGCTTTGGGGATAGGACGAACGCCGATGTATTTATTACAGGGGGGGGAGGCACCATCATGATAGACGCAGACGAAGTGAGGGTTGTGCATGTCAGCTTTGATGGCAGTGGAGGTAATAACGAGTTTAATTTGGAATACGCAGGAGACAGGAGCGCGTGTACTCTGAGCGTAGGCGGTATCATTTATGTGGGCGGTGACAACACGGTTCGAGTGGGGCAAAAAGTCACCGTGAAAGTAGGCAGATATACCGGCGCGGGGGAATTGAGTCTGGACGGCGGCGCGTTTGAGGTACTGGTGGATACAAACCCCATCGTAGAAACACTCAGTGTGACAGAGCAGGGGGGTACGCTCCGAGTGCGTGGCGGTGTCGTCAGCGGTGTCGACACGAGCGTCACGCTGAATGCCGTGGAGGGAGCGGAAGGAGCTCTTCGAGTGGAGGGACGCGATGGGAGTGCCACGGTGAAGTTTGCCAATGGCGGCGCGTTGAGGAGCTTCACTCAGGAGGGGGTGCAGGATGTAAATATCGGGCTGAGTGGGCATTTGACACTTCATGAAGGAGGGCTAGCGTACGGGTTGTTTACCTTTGAAGAAAATGATTCGGACTTGACGCTGGGAGGCGACTTTACGACGGGAAAAGGGCTTTCACACGTTGTTCCTGAGGAGTACAACGTAGTTAATCGAGATGGATCGAGCGAGCTCGGAGCCGAGTTGGGAACCCTCACGTACACGATTTCATCGAACGCGGCAGGTCCGGTCACTCTGACCATCGGAAAAGGGAAAAATGGTTCCGGCGACAGTCTAATGGGAAACCTGACTGTTGGTGACGGTCACCATCAAGTCGACATTGTCAAGACAGGTTCCGGGATGCAAACCTTCGGGGAAGGTGCTGTTGAAATCTGGGGTAACGTGACAATCGAAGATAACGGGATATTGTGCTTCAAGGACACCCGCTTGTGGAAGGACGAAAAAACCGGTACCCTCATTACCAAAGAAAGTTATCTACCCCAGCCGGATGACAGTACTGATGCGACCACGCGTAAAGAGGAACACGCCGGGCGTAGGAGTGTCAGTTACTATAAAAGTGATACTGAAGATGTCTACTATAGACAAGGCTCCGTCCAGAAGGAGTACAAAGTCGAGATACACGGTGCGCTCAGTGGTGACGGATGTTTATACGTGATGGACAGCACGGTTACCCTCAGCGGACCCGCCGGTCAGATCGGGGTACTCCGCTTCAGTAACGGAGACAAGGGTAACGTACTCGAGTTGGGGAATGACTTGACCGTGGGGGAAATTGGGTATTGCGGGTACGCCAATCCGAGCAACATGGTGACGGATGGCGCGGGCACCATCAGGAAGGCAGAGGGAGTTCCGTCCGGCAGGACGCTGTATTTGTTGCTCAATCCGGTGGACGCGGGGCTCATAACGATGGATGAATTTCTCGATCGGTATCACACTAGAGAGGAGGACCATGTGGTGGGGACGGATAAAGATGGAAAAGAATGGTCGGTACCGCGAGGCGTGACGCTCGGAGAAGGGATAGGGATAGGCAAGGGAGGGGAGGGAGAGTTGCAGATGCGAGCGGGGAGTGAGCCGGTTACGCAGCCGTTCAAGTTGGCGGGTAGTGGCACACTCTTGTGGGTGGAAGGGACGCAGGAGATCGAGGATTTCACGGGGGAGACGAGGGTGACAGAATCGACAGATGAGACGAATCCTGAGCCCGAGATCATTGGACCTACGCTGAAGATGACGGGAGGTACGCTTCGACTTCAGAAAGTGAGCGGGACACTGAAGATGGTTGATTTGGATGCTCGGGCTGTCGGCAGGTTGGTCTTATCACTTGGGGGAGGCACACTGCGGGCGTACACGTTGAAGGGGGCACCGGGGGCAGCACTGGAGCTACAACTCAGTGAGCAGGACAACACCGCAGGATGGCTGGATATACAGGATATTGTTGCCGATGGTGGGCCGTTCGGCATCAGGCTCAGTGGGGCAAAGCTGGAGAGGGTTCAGTTGTTTTCGCGGAGAAGCGAGATGTGGACGGGGCATCTCAAGGAACTGCTCCTCGGCGAGGGGGGGACAGGATACGCGTGGACCGACCTCTTCCGGATAGAGATGGACAGCGCGCTATTGGAGCAGTGGGGGGTGACGAATATCAACGAATTGCGTTTTCAGATTACGGACGAGGGGGTGCTGAAGATAGAGACCACCGCAGGTTATTTGCTGTGGAACGGCTCGGAGGAAGATGTGTGGAGTCCTACGCAGACGAGCGGGTGGGAGAATAACATGAATAATCCGGAGGGGCAGCATGTACGATTCACGAAGGATTCGGGATCGAGCATAGTGAACATTGGGGGAGCCCGACCTGTTTCACCGAAGAATGTGGATGTGGAAAGCGGGAGGTTCGTATTTCAGAATGCTCCGGGTACTGATACGGGCGGGCTGAAAATGCTCCGCGATGAAGAAGGGAACGGCGTGCTGCATATATTCGAGGAGGCGGAGCTTCACCTGAACCTGCGGAACACGAGCATCCCCTTGGTGAATTTGGAAGGTGTACTGGGGCTGGGACACCCGGAGGCACTGCCGGAAGGTACCCACTTGCAGTTCAACGGTGGGATGCTGCTCTACGATACCGACGGAGTGACACCGGACGTAAGCAATCTTGTGGATAGGGACAGCTCGGGACCCGTCAGGGTAGCGGTTGACGTCAAGGGCAGTGGTGTGACGTGGGGGAGGAACAACACGGCAATCGGTGACAACCGAGGTTTGAGCATCGCGCTGAATGGGAAGGGGTTGGAGAAGAGTGGCGGTCGCGGGAACTTCACCTTGGCATGGTTAGATGACGGCGCAGAGCACAAAGCGGGGCTCACGGTGACGGAAGGTTCGCTCACGCTGGATGTGGGCGGAGAGGAGTCTGCCAACATGAGCGGGAACATTACCGGAGCGGGCACGCTGGTCGTAGGGGGAAGCAGCAAGGTAACACTTTCCGGCAACAACACGGTAAAAGGAATCGTGTTGGGCGGGGGTACGAGCACGCACCTCAAAGGGAAGACGGCGTTGGGCGGAGCAGAGACGGTGCTTACGCTCGCCGGTGGTACGCTGACCGGCGATAACGGAGCCGAAGCGCAAGCGGGAACGGTGAAGGTGGATGCCGATACGACGGTGAGTGTGGTGACGCTCACGGGGGCAGTGACCGGCAGCGGTGCGCTCCGCGTGGAAGATGGAAAGACGGCCGGGTTGGCAGGGGATCTTTCCGGGTACGCAGGGGAGCTGGAGACGGGGAAGAGCGGCACGTGGAAGTTGAGCGGAGGCGCACTGGAGAAGCCGTTTAACGCGGCGGTGAGCGGCAACGGCACGGTGCAATTTGACGGGGGCGGCACTTTTGGGGGAGAGGTGAAGAAAGGGAGCGTGACGCTGCGGGGCAACGGTGAGAGAGAATTGACGGTTGTTACCCGAGAGACGGAGGCAAGGGGGGCTATACTGGCGGGCACGGTCGCGCTGGGGAACGCGAGCGCGCAGGCGAGGTGGTGCGATACCGCGTTGGCGGAAAATTCTACCATCTACCTGAGCAACGTGGTTTTGCAAGCCCAACCCACCAAGAGTGCCGGTACCAAGTTGTATGTGCGCACGGCTGCTTCCAAGACGCGACCCGCAGAAGACATTGTGGTGGATGTGTACAGGATGGATGCCAGCAACTTGGATGGAATCACCATCAACGGACACGGGCAATTGAAAAACATTACCGGCACGTACACGGCGAATGGTGCTCACGGGCTCGAGCTGCACTTCGCGCGAGAGAATGTCGAGGACGGTGGAGTATCCGGAGGGACGGCGGAACCGGCGGCGAATTTGTTGGCGGCGGGCGGGGAAACGAAAGCCCTTATCGAAGGGCAGGCAGGCTTTACGCTGGAGTCGAAGGATGATACGGGGCGCAAGATATGTTTGGACAGCGATGCGGTGAGTGAGATACTTACCATCATGGCAAAGGCGAAAGAAGAGGGACAGAAAGCCACCGCCATTCTGCACCTATTGGAGCAGGGGACACTCACGATGAAAGGTCTTACCATGGATGACCTGCTGGGTGACGAGGTGCAAATTCTCAGGAGTTTGGACACGGAGTTCGAGGTCGATGAAGCCAACGGGAACTTGGTGCTGAAGGGTAGCGCGGCGGACGTGTTTGTGGCGTTCGCGGGGAAGAGCGAGTTGGATAATGGGACCTTTTTGGACCAAGCAAAGGCGACCGTGCTTTCGGATGAGACGACGGACTTTACCCTGAACCTCGACGGTGCCACGCGCGCCGGAGAAGAACCGGATGTGACCGTGCATAATCTGCTGGGACTCACCGGGAGTATACTGCACCTGCAGAACAGCAACGCGGATGCGGGTGCCAATCGCTTGGTGGTCGCTTTCGACAACACGCAAGTCGATAAGATTAAGGACCCGAGTAAGTACCCGACTGTGGAGGATACTACTGTGTACGGGCAGCACACCACCTACAACGGCAGCATCGATGCCGGGAACGGCGTGGATGTGACCAAGGTGGGGTACGGAACGCTCACTGTGGGCGGCACCTACATGCTGGCGGACGGCACCACCACCATCCGAGAGGGGGCACTGCGGCTGCGCGGTGAGAGCAACGCCATGGAGGGGCTCACCTTCGATTATACGGAGGACGCGCAGCAGACGGGGCTGGGAGAGGAGTATCGCGGGCTGTTGCTGGAGGACGGTACGACGACGGTGCGGGGTGCTATTTCGGATGAGGGAGAGGTAGGCAAGGGCGACATCAAGTTGAGCAACGCGGAGCTCATCCTCAACGGACAGAGTACGTTGGAAGGCACGTCGATTACGAGTGAGGACGGCACCGGCAAGCTCACGCTTAAGAAAGCGGAGGGAGCGGCGGAGGGGACGCCGGACCCGAGTCTGACACTCAGCGGCGAAAAGGTGAGGGCAGTGCTTTCCGGGGTGGATGTGGATGTACAGGCGGGCTTGTTGAAACTTCAGAAGGGTGCCACGATGACCGGTGGCTCGGCAAAGATCGGGGATACCGGTACGCTGGACTTGGGGGACAGTGCGGGGCATGAGCTTAGCTCGCTGGAGGGCAGCGGCGTGCTGAAGAGCGCGTTCGGCGGCAAGGTGCGCGTGGGTGGCGACTCATCATTCTCCGGCAAACTGGGCAGCAGCGAAGAGGGCGGCAAAGCGGGCACGCTCGAGGTGGTGGCGGGTGCCAACTTCACCCTCTCCAACGTGACCACCACTGCCACGAACACGGCGAACGGCTGGGGAATTACGGTAGAGGGGACCGGACCGGACGGTACGCCGGGCGGGAATTTGACCATCGATGTGAGTGGGAAAGCGGCAGGGGAGCAGCTGACGCTGGGGGCGGTGAGTCTCGGGAGCGGGAGTACCACGACGATCCAGTTGAGCACGGAGACTTACAACGCCGAGGGGAAATCCACTATTGTCGGCAGTTCCCTGAGCTTCGCTGATGACGTGTCGATCGTGTTGGAAGCGGTGGATGGGGAGGCGTGGGATTACAACCGAGATTTGACGCTCGGCACGTACGATGAAGTGAACGGCAATCTGGATGAGCTCGCGGAGGACGGAATCAAGCTTAAAGGTGCCGCTTTCTTCCGGACGGGTGTGAAGGATGTGGTGGTGGGGAAAGACGGCAAAGTCACCGTGCTGTTCCAGGCGACGGCGGGGATTGAGCTAAATGGCGCGGGGGGCAAGAACGCGAACGCGGGGGCAACGTTGGTCAACGGGTCGTACGAGAACGAACAAAAGAAGGACCTTGTGCTGCACTCTAATACCGACTACGCGAGAGTGATGAATTATTTCATCAACCACCAAGATGGCGCAGTAAACGAACAAAGACCGTTGAGCGCGTTTGCGGGGGCGTCCGTTTCGATTCTCGGACCTGCGCTTTCGGAGGATTTGCACCGGCAATTGGGTTCTATTCGGAACCGCACGACCACCATGGCGAATGAGGTGACGCAGGAGGCAGTCGGGCAACTTCCGCTATGGCACGCGTGGATCAACGGGGAGGGCAACTACCATAAGATGGATGAGGATTCACTCGCGCCCGGGTATACACTCAACAGCTGGGGCGGCACGGTGGGAGCAGATGCCGACCTGACTCCGCATGTCACGGTGGGGCTGGCGATCACTGCCATGTACGGAGATTTGGACGCGGATGCGCCGGATACGGCGACGGGGGATATGGACACCTCGTACCTGAGTGCCTTTGTGCGGGCGACGCGCGGGGCGTGGATACACACCTTCGTGGTGAGCGGCGGTATAGCCAATGTGAAGTTGAACCGTACGGTGAACTTCGGAGGGGACTCCTACACGACGCACGGCGATACGGATGGCTATGCTTTCGGTGCCATGTATGAGGTGGGCTACACGGGACTCGTCAACAAACGCGGTACGGCAGCACTGCAACCGGTGTTTAATGTGGAGGTACGCCACGTAGCCATTGATGGCTACGCCGAGACCGGGTCGGATGCCGGGGTGGATGTGGATGACATCGATCGGACGGTGGTGACCTTCGGAGCCGGTGTGCGGGCACAGGCAGCCGTGGCCACTAACGCGTTCAACCGCACCTCCGTTTTGGAGTCGCGACTCTTGCTCAAGCTCGATGTGGGAGACCGCTCAGGCACAGCCAGCAACGCCATCGTGGGTGATAAGACACGGGCTGAGGTCGAAAGCGCGGAGGTAGGAGAGTTCGGAGTTGAGTTCGGACTGGGTATCTCCGTGCCTCTCGGGAGCGATCTCGGCAGCGTCTTCCTCGATGGTTCCGTGGAGTACCGCGAAGGCTGGACCTCCGCCAATGCTACGTTGGGGTACCGCATTACGTTCTAATCCTTCCGCGAGTGTGTCCTACGGTGCGTGCCCTTCCCACCCCATACATGCGGTGGGAAGGGAGGCGTGGGGAAGTACGAGGTACGAAGTACGAAGTGCCAAAGCCGGGGAGGGACGGGTGTGGTAGGATGGGAGAGAGAGGCAGGGAGTGATGTGTGCGATGGAGGGGTGGAGACACACCTGTTCCAAGACAGCTTTCGGAGGACGCTGCGATGCTAATTCCTATGCGGGTTGCGGACGCTCTGCGTACTAAGTGGGCTTCAGCTTCACGGGTACGTCGATTTATTCCCCACGCGCTTTCTCTGCTTCGCTTTCTCTCAACCCACCCGCGCAACTCCGTTGCGCCTAACTCCTTCACTTCGTACTTCGTACTTCGTACCTCGTACTTAATCCCCTCCCCGTTTCCCTGCCGCAAAGCCATCGCCCACCACTGAGCTCTTAATTTATTTGGGACAGATGTGACGTCGTGCTTGCTTAAGTGGGGGGAGGTATGGTAGAATACGAGCGGGAGTTGTCGGAGAAAGGCGATGCCCGGATCGGCTATGAACTACAAACGACCCAAGATGGTGGACCTCGCTGAGCGGGTGCGGGGGGGGCGGTGTTTGCCGAGATTTTCGGTAGGAATGGCGGAGAGGTGGCTTGGGTTGGAAGCACTGAATGTGGCGCACGAGAAGATTGAAGATGAATGGGACGCGGGGAGTCAGGAGAACTTTTTTAAATTGGCGTGCAAGTACTTGAGTTTGCACTACGAGCTCAGTGGGTTGGAAAACATACCGGCAGAGGGGGCGTGTGTGGTGGTGAGCAATCACCCGCATGGGATGTCGGATGGGTTGATGTTTGGGGACATAGCGATGAGGCGGCGGAAGGATGTACGCATTGTCGTCAATGAATTTTTGCATTGTGTGAGGGGGATGCGCCCGTACGAGATAACCGTGGATGTGTACGGTGGGGAGGAGGCGAAGCGGGCAAATATGGCGGGGATGCGAGAGATGTTGAAATGGTTGCGTGGTGGGCATTGTTTGTTGGTGTTTCCGAGTGGTTCGGCGGCGACCTATTCGATAAGAGACGGGCGGGTGGTAGATGATCCGTGGCAACAAAATATCTCCGCGCTCATCCTGAAGACGGGGGCGGCGGTTGTGCCGATGCGTATAGCCGGGCGGACAGGTGTATTTTTCCAAGTGGTGAGCATGATTTCGCGTCGACTGCGCGGAAACTTTTTACCGCGAGAGATCATACGGGATGGGAAGACGCGGCATGAGATACGGTTGGGGAAGCCGATACAGGCGGCAACGGTAGCGGGGATGAGTGCGGAGCAGCTCACGGATTACATGCGACTGCGCGTGATGCTGCTGCGCTACGAGGAAAGTGAAGCGGGGGGGATGGTACGGGGGGTAAAGAAAGAGAAGAAGCCCTTGGCGGAGGGCGAAAGGGCGGAGGAGCTGAGAGCGGAGATAGAAGCCTTACCACCGGAAGCACTCTGCTACGCGAGTGAACGGGGAGACCTGCGAATATATGCCGTGCGGGCGCAGCAGGCACCGAAGTTATTGCGTGAGATTGGGGTGCAGCGGGAGCGGACATTTCGCGAGGTTGGGGAAGGGACGGGGGAGGCACGGGATTTGGACCGGTGGGATGAGCACTACGTGCACCTCGTGATGTGGGACGCAAAGGAGGAGCGGGTAGCCGGGGCATACCGAGTTGGGATGACGGATGTCATTTTACGAGAACACGGGGTGACCGGTATCTACAACTCCACCTTTTTCCGCTTCAGCAAAAAGTTTTTAAGGGTGATGGAGCAGGGGCTGGAGATGGGGCGGGCGTTTATTACGCCGGAGTATCAGCGGCAACCGGCATCGCTGGATACGCTCTGGATGGGGATTGGGCGGTTCCTCAACAAAAACCCGAAGTACAAGTACCTCTACGGAACGGTCAGTATTTCTGCCGACTACAGTAGGGCATCGCGGGCTCTTATCCTGAGCTTCCTCAAACAGAATTGCATGCTGCGGGAGATGCGCGGGGAGGTGAAGAGCAAGGTGGAACCGCAGGGGCTGGAGTTGCTCAGTGAGGATATGCGCCTGCTGGCGAACGCGCTGCCGGATGTGAAGGCACTTTCGACGATGGTGGGCGAGGTGGAAGAAGGGGTGGGCATACCAATTCTGCTCAAACAGTACTTGCGCTTGGGCGGGAAAATGGTCAGTTTTGCGATAGATAAGGACTTTGGAGGGACGCTGGATTGTTTTGTGGTAGTGGATTTGGAAAAAGCCCCGGCAAAGGCGAAACGACGCTATCGCGGGGAACAGCAGGCAACATTAGGGCGCAAGCCCGCCGCCGGAGGTGGTGCCAATGCCGAGAAAGGAGGTGGCGAATGAGGCGAGGGAAACGCGTGCTGCTCAAGGGGACCGTCTTGGAAGTCTGGCTGTTGTGCTGTTTGGTGGTCGGGCAAGAGCGGGTGTCGTTTTTGCCGCTGCCGGACCAAGCGGTGAAAGCGGGAGACATCGCTGTGCCGGTGATGAAAAAGGTGCAGCCGCTCAGCTCGGTGGGTGCTGAGTTGCCGGACTCGTTTATCATACGCAATGAAGGTGGACAGGTGGATTACGACAGTGAGCAGCACACGATCTTTTACGTGGCGGGGAAAAATCCCATTTACGTGCGTACGGGAGACGGGCAGGAAATCTACGCGCAGCAGGTGATGGCGGACACGGAGGAGCGAATAGCAACGCTGATCGGACCGTTAACGATTTATCAGGGGGAGACGCTCGCGGTTGCCGAAGAAGGTACCTACGATTGGGAGAATGAGATTGCGCGCGTGAGCAACGTGCGTGCCAAGACCGGTGGTGTCATTGTACGCGGGAGTGATGCGGAGTACGGCAGGAATGCGGCAGGGCGGGAGCGGATGGTGATAGAGCACGCTTTTGTAACCACGGAGGATATAGAGAAGCCATCGATGTGGGTGGGGACGGGGACGTTGACGGTGTATCCGGGGGATTATGGGCGGATCACGCGGCTGAGTTTCGCCGGGGAGGAGAGAGATGTGGTGGTACCGATACTGGGATGGGTACCGCTGTCGCACTCGTTAAATCCGGATGAGGGATACATGCCGCTGCCCGGGGTGAAGACTCGTTGGGGCACCTATTTATTCAATCGCTACGGGTTTTTGCTGGGGAACCGGCACGTGCAGCACGGGAAACCGGTTTCGGATTATCTGGCAACGCTCCTCTTTGATTTCCGCTCGAGGCGTGGCTTGGCGGGAGGTGTGGAGTTTTCCGATTATAGAATGCTCCGGAAGTACGGGGATGTCAAAGGGGTGCAGATTTACGGAATCTCGGATAGGCATCCGGATATTAACCCGGTACGTGAAGCTCGCAAGAAGACACACCGCAACCGCTATCGGGTGGCTATGTCCGAAATTTGGGATGTACCGGAGCTGAGTCGCCTTGCCAAATCAAAGGGTGATGTGCCAGTTTGGACGGTGGCGGCGGATGTGAACGTCTTGGGCGATCGCTACATGCTGCAGGACTTCTTTGAGGATGAGGCGCGTCTCGACAACAATCCGGATAACAACATCCGAGTAGAGCGTCGGACGCCGCATGGTAGCGCGATGCTGTTCACGCGTTTTGCACCGAATGATTTTTACAGTACGGACGAGCGGGTTGAGCTGTTTTATCATCACCCGCGCACGGTCATAGGGCGCAGTGGTTTGGCATACGAGACCCGGACGAGTGCCTCGCTTTTGCACCAGAGCATACCTGTGGAGCAGCGAGAATCCTATCGAAATGCACTCAGCCGATTGAAAGACCCCGATCTACGGGAGTATTACCAGCGGTTGCTCAACACCGGCAGCTACGTGCGCATTAACTCGACGCATGAGTTGGCGACTGCCGTGAAAATATTGCGCTTTCTGAATGTCACTCCGAAAGTGGGGGGTGGCTATTCAGGGTACTACAATGTGGACAATGTGGGGGCGGATAACAGAGTGATGGGGTATTTCGGATGTGACTTTGACATCAAGTTATACCGGCATTTCACCTCGGCGCGTCTGCCGAGTTTGGGCATCAATGGGCTTTATCACGTGATTCACCCGTATGCCGAGGTCTCGCACGGCACCATTTCATCGTCGTCCCCTTACGTGCCTCAAGTGGATATGTGGTCCACGACGCTGGGTAACAGCACGGTGTGTCCCATGCCGATGGATTTGATGGAGTTCACGGGCATCGATGGTTGGACGAAGTGGACCGTATGGCGTTTGGGAATGCGCAATGTGCTGAGCACGGTGTATGACGGGGAAAGTCGGACGGTATTGAATTGGAACTTTTTCCTAGATTATAACATCGACAACCCAAATACGGGCTCGCGCTTTTCCAACGTCTATTCCCTCGTGTCGGCAAACATCACGAATCAGTGTACCCTGAAGCTCGAAACACAAACGCCGACCGTGAAGGGAGGAGATGGGTTCAATCAGTACAATACCTCGCTGACGGTTGTGCCCTTACCATGGCTGGAGACACAGGTGGGGCACCGCTACATCTCGAGTCACCCTATCCAAGGAGACGCAAATTATGCGTATTTCCATGTGAATTTGCGTCTCAATGAAAAATACAGTGCCGCCATGCGCATCAGTGTCGATATGGTCCACAACCGAACGCCAATTCAGCAATTCTCACTCTCTCGCAAGTGCGGTCCGTGGTACGTGGGAACGACGGTGTTGGTCCGCGACAATGGTGGTAAGCATGAAACAGGCGTGGGATTCTCCTTCACGCTCGAGGAGACAAATACTTCGTTGCCGTTGGACTTCACCTGATGTCGTGTGTGTCGACTGCGTACTTTCCGTTTACCCTAGGACGGCATGCGCGAAGAAACGTTACATCTGCCCCAAATAATGAGAGGCTCAGTAGTGGGCGATGACTTTGCGGCAGGGAAATGGGGAGGGGAGGGGATCAAGTACGAGGTACGAAGTACGAAGTGAAGGAGTTAGGCACAACGGAGTTGCGCAGGGGAGTAGGGAGGAGGCAAAGCCGGAACAGGCGAGGGGAATAAATCAAAGCACCCGTGAGGATGAAGCCCCCTTTAAGTATGCAGAGCATTTGAAACCCGCATGGGAATTAGCATGGCAGCGTTTCTCGAAAATTTTATTGGGACAAGTGTGATGAAACGTAAAAATTTTGGAAAAAAGGCTTGATTCCGTCTGCGTTCGCGTGTACAATGGAGACCGCAGCGTTGTAGTGGCGGTGCGAATAAGGCGGATGTAGCTCAGTGGTAGAGCGCAACCTTGCCAAGGTTGACGTCGTGGGTTCGACCCCCATCATCCGCTCTCCTGACCCGGTCGGTTTTCTGGGTCAATTCAAAATTATGTGGAATTTGGGTTTTTAGGTGGAGAGATGCCC
>CAYWNS010000033.1:0-19291 GCA_964459715.1 uncultured Akkermansia sp. | reverse complement strand
CGAAGTACGAGGTACGAAGTACGGAGTGGCAAAGCCGGGGAGGGGCGGGCGTGGTAGGGGAGGAGGGAGAGGCAGGAAGTGGCGTGCGTGGGGTGGTGCGTGTGACGTGAGGACGTGAGTGGCGGAAGCCAAGTACGAAGTAGCGAAGCTGTAGTGCGGGGGCGGAGAGGGAGCAGGGGGGCGGTGCTTCGTCCACCGGTTCTTTTGCGGGTGTGGCAGGAGAGAAGCGACGTGCGTGGGCAATTGCGCAGCACCGCATACTTCGTACGAGTCATCCTCTCTGAGGAGGGAAAAAATCGCCCGTCGGGAACGATAACCAGACGGGCGACATAAAGAAGACAAACACCACTTGCGGGGGCGGGATTTGAACCTGCGACCTCCAGGTTATGAGCCTGACGAGCTACCGAGCTGCTCTACCCCGCGATTTTGGAGCGTCCACTTGCGTGGACGGGGGGAGTCTACCGGCAATGCGCCGATAAGTCAAGACAAAAAAGAAAAAAATTGCAATGCCGGGGCAGCGAGCCCACATCTGTCCCAAATAAATTAGAGGCTTGGTGGTGGGCGGTGACTTTGGGGCAGGAAGACACGGGGAAGTGATCAAGTACGAGGTACGAAGTACGAAGTGAAGGAGTTAGGCGCAACGGAGTTGCGCGGGCATGGCGGGAGGAAGCAAAGCCGAAACGATGCAGGGAGACCAAATCCACGCGTTCGTGAGGATGATACGTCTGTGGTACGCGAAGCCATGAAGGGGTGCTCGCGTGGCACCGCTATCCACCGCACAAGACGCGACTTGCCACAACACTCTCATCACGCACGTTTTCCCTGCGCGACCCGACTGCTCACCACACCCGCCACTTCCCGGCTTTGCCACTTCGTACTTCGTACCTCGTACTTCCTGCTGGGCGTCTGCAACCGGCATGGGGATTAGCATCGCAGCGTTTTTTGAGAATTTTATTGGGACGGGTGTGGCAGCGAGCTTGACAATGAGGGCAGACGCGGGTACGATAGGGGGCGTGAGTGACGAAGAAATCAAGAAGACACCGTTGTGCGAGAGACACAGAGCACTCGGTGCGAAGATGGTCCCCTTTGCGGGGTGGTTGATGCCGGTACAGTACACCGGAATTTTGGAGGAGCACCACAGTGTGCGGCATGCTTGCGGGGTGTTTGATATATCCCACATGGGACAGTTTCGAGTGCACGGGGAAGGGAGCTTGGCGTGGCTGAACACCATGTTCACGAACAACCTCCTCAAGTTGACCGATGGCTTCGGACAGTATTCCATGATGCTCAATGAGCGTGGTGGGGTAATAGATGACTTGATCGTCTACCGGTTGGCGGCGGAGGATTTCTTTATCGTCGTGAACGCATCGATGATTGACGAAGACTTCGCGTGGTTGAGTGGTCATAAACCCGCAGCGGTGGATTTGGAGAACCTGAGTGCCGATTACGTAGGGATGGCGGTTCAGGGACCGATGTGCGGGGAAGTGTTCGCGAAGATATGTCCGGGGGAAACGTTGCCGGAGCACAATGGGATCAAGAAGGTGACGGTAAGGGGCGACGAGCTCATCGTGTGTCGCACGGGGTATACCGGGGAAAACGGTTTTGAGATGTTTTGCGCGGCGGAGCAGGGGGAAAAATGGTTTGATGCGGTGGTGGCAGGGGGCGCAAAGCCCTGTGGTTTGGGGGCACGGGATAGTTTACGCCTCGAGATGTGTTACTCGCTGAACGGGTCCGATCTGTCCCCGGAAAAGACACCTTTGGAAGCCGGACTTTCGTGGTGCTGCGATCTCACCAAAGACTTCATCGGGGTGGACGTGTTGCGAGAGCAGAAGGCTCAGGGACGTCCCACGGCACTCGTCGCGATTGAATACACCGGCAAGGGGGCACCCCCTAGGCACGGCTATGAGGTGCAGTTGCCGGATGGGACACCGCTCGGTGAACTGTGCAGCGGAGTACTCTCGCCGACACTCGGCGTGGGCATTGCCATGGCGTACGTTCCGGCGAGTCACGCGAAGATCGGGACACCCGTGCAGGTCATCGTTCGGGGAAAAGCCGTACCCGCCCAAATTGTTAAGAAGCCCTTCTTGAAAAAATAACTTACAACCCCAACTTTTACCATGAGTACTATTCTCCAAAATTACAGATACTCCACCGAGCATGAATGGGTGAGCCCTGCCGTCGATGGGGTGGTAACCATCGGGATCACCGACTTTGCGCAAGCGGAGCTGGGAGATGTGGTGTACGTGGACCTCCCCGAGGTCGGCAGCACCTTTGCCGCAGGTGACGCGATCGGAGCCGTTGAGTCCGTGAAGGCAGCGTCGGATGTCTACACACCCGTTTCCGGCGAGATCGTAGAAGTGAACGAGCAGTTGGGCGATGGACCCGACGCGGTGAACAAGGAGGCATTCGGGGCAGGCTGGATATGCAAGATACGCCTGAGTGCGCCCGCTGAGCTGGATGGCTTGATGGATGCCGCCGCCTACGAGAATTTCTGTAACAAATAAGTACACATACAGGCGGGGAGAGGGAGGACATTCGGCAACGCCCCGTGCTCTGTATAAGACTGATATTCGCGTCGGTTAAACTATGATTACCGCACAGACACCTTTTGCGCCGCGCCACATCGGACCGAGCAGTGCCGAGATTGGCGAAATGCTTGCCGAGCTCGGTTTCGAGAGCTTGGAAGCGATGACCAATGCCATCGTACCGCCGGACATACGACTCAAGACGGAGCCGGAGCTTCCGCCCGCGCTGCCCGAGCAGGACGCGCTGCGAGCACTTCGGGATGTTCTCGCCGCCAACAAACCCGCCAAGAGTCTCATCGGGCAGGGGTACTACGGAGCGTACATGCCTCCGGTCATCCAGCGCAATGTGTACGAAAACCCCGGCTGGTACACGGCATACACACCGTATCAACCGGAAATTGCGCAGGGACGCTTGGAGATGCTCATGAATTTCCAGACGATGATAACCGGACTCACCGGGCTGCCCATCGCCAATGCCTCGATGCTCGACGAGGGGACGGCTGCGGCGGAGGCGGTGCACCTCTGCGTGTGCAGCAAGCCGAGGTCGGCGGCATTCTTCGTGGCGGATAGTTGTTTTCCGCAGACGATTGAGGTGATGCGCACCCGCTGCGAGACGACCGGCGTGAGGCTCATCACGGGGGATTGGCGGAGCTTCGACCCCGCATCCGTCCCCGACCTGGCGGGTGTTTTGGTGCAGTACCCGGATAATTTGGGCGGGGTGGAAGATTACACGCCCTTTTTCGAAAAGTGTCACGCCGTGAAAGTGCTCTGCTGTGTGGCAGCGGACCTCTTGGCACTAACCCGGTTGCGCGAACCCGGTGCGTTCGGGGCTGATGTGTGCGTCGGTACCACGCAACGCTTCGGCATCCCCATGGGATACGGGGGACCCGCCGCCGCGTACATGGCGTGCACGGATGCCCTCAAGCGTAAACTCCCGGGACGCTACATCGGGCTGTCGGTCGACCGCGACGGAAAGCCCGCCTACCGCTTAGCCCTGCAGACGCGCGAGCAGCACATCCGCCGCGAAAAGGCGACATCTAACATCTGCACGGCGCAGGTGCTGACGGCACTGCTCAGCACATTCTGTGCCATGTACCACGGACCGCAGGGGCTCGCGCGGATTGCCGCTACGGCGCAGCGACTGGCAGCCGCTTTCGCTCAGAGCATGCGCGCCAAGCCGGGGGTGCGGGTACTCTGTGACCGCTTCTTCGATACGGTGGCACTGCGAGCTGAGGGGCAGGCGGATGCGTTGACGGCTGCCGCCCTCGCCGTCGGCTACAATATTCGCCGAATCGATGCCGACACGGTGAGCGTTTCCTTTGATGAGACCTGCACGGACGCCGATCTGACGGCACTTTGCGCCGCTTTTGGGGTGTCCGCTGCACCCATTCCGGAGGCACCTGCCGACGAGCGCGCCACGGGCTTCTGCACGGAAAAGTGCTTCAATACGTTCCACTCGGAGACGGACATGATGCGCTACATCCACCGCTTGGAGATGCGCGACCTCGCGCTCAATGAGGCGATGATACCGCTCGGCTCCTGCACGATGAAAGCGAATTGTGCCGCGACGATGATGCCCGTTACGTGGGAAGCTGTCACGCAGCTACACCCTTTCGCCCCCGCCGATCAGTGTGAGGGCATGCGCGCCATGCTGCTGCAGCTGGAGGATTGGCTGACGAAGATCACCGGTTTTTCAGCCGTGTGCCTTCAGCCGAATTCCGGGGCTGCGGGAGAGTTCGCCGGACTGTTGACGATACATCGCTATCAGGTTGCCCGTGGGGAAGGGCACCGCAATGTCTGTCTCATTCCGACTTCCGCGCATGGGACAAATCCCGCATCCTCCGCGATGGCGGGCTTCACGGTCGTGTCGGTGAAATGCGATGAGCACGGCAATATCGATGCCGAAGACCTCCGCTTGCGTGCCGAGGAGCACCGCGACCGCCTCGCCGCTCTCATGGTCACCTATCCCTCCACGCACGGGGTGTATGAGCCGGAAATTGCCGAGCTCTGCAGGATAGTCCATGCCAACGGTGGGCAGGTATACATGGACGGTGCCAATATGAATGCCCAGTGCGGGCTCACGAACCCGGGGACTATCGGGGCGGATATCTGCCACCTCAACCTGCATAAGACCTTTGGGATGCCCCACGGCGGCGGCGGTCCCGGGGTAGGTCCCATCTGCTGTGCGCCGCACCTTGCGCCATTCCTGCCCGGGCATCTGCACGATGATCGCGCTCGTACGCAAGGTGCCGTTGCCTCGGCTGAATTCGGCTCCGCCGCCATTGACCCCATCACGTGGATGTATATCGCGATGATGGGAGGGGAGGGGCTCAAACTCGCCTCACAGGTTGCCATTCTGAACGCCAATTACGTATCGCACAAGCTCGCGCCGTACTTCCCCACTCTCTACATCGGCGCAAACGGGCTTGTGGCACACGAGTGCATCCTCGATACGCGCGAGATGCTCCACAAGAGCGGACTCACGGTCGATGACATCGCGAAGCGGCTCATGGACTACGGCTTCCACGCTCCCACGATGAGCTTCCCGGTGCATGATACCCTCATGGTGGAACCCACGGAATCCGAAAGTAAAGCCGAGCTCGACCGATTCATCGACGCGATGATTCATATTCACGCGGAGATGACCGCTGTCGCCGAAGGGCATGCCCCGCAGCACGACAACGTGCTCTGCAATGCCCCACACACGGCACAGGAGGTCTGCTCCGATACGTGGACACATCCTTACACTCGCAGTGACGCGGCTTTTCCGGTGCCCGGTTTGCGCCACCACAAGTTCTGGCCCGGCTGCTCCCGCGTGGACAACATTTACGGCGACCGAAATTTCTGTTGCAGCTGCGATACGCTTGAGCTGTGCGACAAAATACCTGACCCTTCAGCGTGATCCTCCACGTTGTTCCCCGTGCTTGCGGTGAGTATACGCGCTAGACATTTGGTATCAACGCATTGTTTCAGCTTTGCCCCCTTCCAAATCTCCTGCGCAGCTCCGTTGCGCCTAACTCCCCCACTTCGTACTTGATCACCTCCGTGTCTTCCTGCCGCAAAGTCATCACCTACCACTGAGTATCTTATTTCCTTTGAGCAGATTTGGTCTGGATTATGCTTGCACGAACGGTGTTTTTATGGTATACAACTGGCGTTTCCACCATGAAATCATATACAATCTTTGAGAAGATCGACGAAGAGACCCTGAACATCTTTTTGGAGTGGATGCGCAATCAGGAGCGCAATGTGTACCGCGCCGCCCTGAACGAATTGTCCGCACTTAAGAAATTGCGTCCGATTTACGTGCGGCAGAAGCCCGTAGCGGAGCAATTCGCATGGCTCAAGAAGATGTTGGCATGGAAGCCCGCCGAGACGATAGGCGACCACCTTTTGCAGGTATGGCTGGTGCGCAAGCACACGAATATGCTGGTGTTGTTCTTGGACACACTGGGCATTGCGCACAACGGACAGGGGGTTGTGGATGTGCTTCCGGATTCACTGGACGCCGAAAAACTGAAAGCCGGAGTGGACGCCCTGTTTGCCAAGTATTCGCCGGGGACAGTCTCGCTCTACTTGCAGATGTTTCAGAATCAGACCCCTGAAGGATGGAAGGAGCTGCAGGAAGTGCTGGACACGGACCCGCGCGTCACGCTGCGTTAACCGCCGGACTTGCTCCCGCCGGGGTGTCGGAGGATGAGCTCTTTATGCGGCATGCCCTCCGCGAAGCCGAGAAAGCTGAGCAGGATGGGGAGGTGCCCTGCGGGTGTGTGGTTGTGAAGGAAGGCAGGGTCATTGCGCGTGGCAGAAACCAAGTGGAAACGCTGAAAGACGCCACGGCACACGCGGAGATGATTGCGCTTACTGCCGCCGCAGCCGCCGTGGGAGATTGGAGGCTGGATGGGTGCACGGTGTACGTCACGAAGGAACCGTGCCCAATGTGCGCGGGTGCGTTGGTGCATTGCCGCCCCGCGCGGGTGGTGTTCGGGATGCCCGATCCGAAAGGAGGGGCGTGCGGGGGGTGGATTAATTTGTTGGACAGTAATCCACCGCTCAATCATCGGTGCCCGGTGCAGGGGGGGGTGCTCGCAGACCTCTGCCAAGAGCAATTTCAGGGTTTCTTCCGCCGGGCTAGAGCCGTACCGCATCTATCCCGAGAGAATTAAAGACCTAGTAGTGGGCGGTGTTTTTTCGGCAGGAATTCGCAGAGAGAATTGGAAGTCCTTCTTTCTCAGGGCAGATGTGACACGAGGTTATGCCCCGTCATTTCGGCAGGTTGGGGGAGATGAAGAAGGGAGAGCAGCGTGGGCGAAATGTCCGCCAGGCGACCGTTTTCAAGCCTAACCGAGTTTTGGTTTGGACCGCAGTAGATGAGGTCTACGAGATTGGTGGTATGGGCGGTGTTGGGGGAACCGTCAGGATTGATCATCTGCTCGCAGTTGCCGTGGTCGGCGCAGACCAAGCAGCACCCGCCGAGCTCTAGGATGCGTTTCACGCAGCGTTCCAAAGCTTGATCTACTGCTTCACAGGCGGCGATTCCGGCGTTGAGGAAACCGGTATGCCCCACCATGTCGGGGTTGGCAAAGTTCATGATGGCGACATCGTAGTTGGCGATGGCACGCACGAATTGGTCTGCCACCTCCGCCACACTCATCTGCGGTTTTTGGTCGTAGGTAGCCACGTCGCGCGGAGAAGGCACGAGGATACGCTCTTCGCCCTCAAACTGAGTTTCTACGCCGCCGTTAAAGAAGAAAGTGACGTGTGCGTACTTCTCCGTTTCGGCAATACGCAGCTGCCGTAAACCCGCGTGCGACACCACCTCGCCGAATATGTTATCGAGCTTTTCCTGGGCAAATACCACCGGGGAGGGGTAGCAGGCTTCGTATTCCGTCATGGTGATGTAATGCACCTTGGGGTGCACCTCGCGCTCGAAGTCGGCGAAGTCGTCGTAAATGAGGGCACGGGAGAACTCGCGAGCACGGTCGGCGCGGAAGTTGATGAAAAAGACTACGTCATCATCGCGGACACGTTGCTGATTGACTTCACAGAAGACGGCTGGCTCCAAAAATTCGTCCGTAGTGCCGGAAGCATAGCTCTGCTCGGCGTATTGGGAGGGGGAGCAGGAGCAAGCTGCGCCGCGACCGAGCACGATGGCGTCCCAGCCCTTTTTCACGCGGTCCCAGCGTTTATCGCGATCCATGGCGTAGAAGCGCCCCACCACTGTGGCAACACGCGCGCCTACAGCATCTGCCGCTTCCTGAAGCTGAGAGAGGAACCCCGTCCCGCTCTTGGGGTCGGTGTCACGTCCGTCGGTGATAGCATGAATCATGATGTCCTTTACTCCCGCCTGTGCCGCAAGGCGAATGATGCCGATGAGGTGTTCGATGTGGGAGTGCACACCGCCGTCCGAGAGGAGCCCCATGAGATGTAGGCGATGCCCGACCGCTTTTTGAAAAGCTTCCGTGATGACGGGATTGGTGGCGAAACTGCCGTCCTGAATCGCGTTAGAAATGCGGCAGAGGTCTTGGTAAACCACGCGTCCTGCCCCTAGGTTCAAGTGCCCCACCTCGGAGTTGCCCATCTGACCCTCCGGCAAACCGACATCCTGCCCGCTCGCCCCCAGCAAAGAGTGCGGACAGGTCGCCAACAAATGATCGGTAAATGGGGTGTGAGCGAGAACTGTCGCGTCACCGGTCTTCTTCGCAGCCTCGGGCCCCTGAGGATTGCGCCCCCAGCCATCGCGTATTATCAGGACTACAGGTTGATGTGCCATGCCCGCATTGTAGCATAACCTCTCGCAAGAGTAAAGGCATTTGCCAACCGCAGGCATGCGTACCCACATCTGTCCCAAGAAAAATATGAACTTCGTGGTGGGCGGTGACTTTGGGGCAGGAAGACGCGAGGGTGATCAAGTACGAGGTACGAAGTACGAAGTGAAGAAGTTAGGCGCAACGGAGTTGCGCAGGGAAATTGGAAGGGGGCAAAGCCGAAATAACGCGTGGGGACCAAATCGATGCACTCGTGAGGTTGAAGCCCGCTTGGTACGCGAAGCCATGAAGAGGTGCTCGCGTGGCATCGCTATCCATCACACATGACGTAACTCGCCACAACACTCTCATCACGCACGTTTTCCCTGCGCGACCCGATTGCTCACCGCGCCCGCCACTCCCCGGTTTTGCCACTTCGTACTTCGTACCTCGTACCTCGTACTTCCTGTTGGGCGTCTGTAACCCGCAAAAGGGGTAGCATTGCAGTGCTTTTTTGAAAGTCCTTTGGGACAGGCGCGGCACCAAAGCTTTCCGCTATTTTTCTCCGTGTCTTTTGTAATTTCGGAAGGCTTCCACCATCATATCGGTATCGTTAAATTGGGGGCTCCAAGCCAAATCTTTCTTCGTTTCCGATATATCGATCAGGTAGTTTTCATCGGCGATCATGTATTGCTCTTTGTACATGATTTCTGCCCCGAGTGCTCCCAGTACATCCAGTATCCGTTTCACTGCCCATGCCCATGTCGGGACGAGAAAGGATTTGGAGTGGTTGTATGCTATGAGCTGTTCCAGCAAATCGCGTACGGTTGGGGGATTCTCCGAGCCGAGGTTATAGGCTTTATTCGGCAGGTGGTGCTGCACCGCTTGGTAGATCGCCACCGCGCAATCCTGCACCGATACCATCTGGTAACAATTTCGTCCGCTCCCGATCAGGGGTACAGGTAAACTGTGCTCTATCAGGTTGAAAAGTTTCGTCAAGATACCCGTGCGCCCCTTTCCGATAATCATTCGCGGGCGAAATACGGTGATGTTCATTCCCCTGTCGCGGTAACGTTCGCACAGGGTCTCAGCGGCTTTCTTGCTCTTCCCATAGTACCCAAAAGGCTTCTGCGGGTGCTGCGTCCCGACGGGTAAGGTCTGCGGTTTTCCATAGACCATGTCCGTGCTGAAAAACACCATCCGGTGCGTGCCGTCCGCTTCCATTTTTTTCAACACATTTTCCGTGCCCCCCACGTTCACGCTTTCAAAAAACTCCTGCCTGTTCTTTCGCGGCACACGATGGTGGTATTGGTTGGCTGCAAGGTGCACCACGACATCATCGGGCAAGAACGAAAAAGTCAGCTCCTCGGTGATGTCGTGCCGCACAAATTGCACGGGCTGGGGGGAAGGCAGCTTGTCCACAACGATGACATCTTCCCCTTTTTCGCGCAGCAGTGCGACCGTTGCCTGCCCGACAAAGCCCGAGCCTCCCACGATGACGTACCTCATGGTGTGAAATCGATGCTGTATGTTAAGATGATGACCCCGAGACAAATGACGGCAATACCGATCATTTTTTGCAGCGTAAGCGGTTCATTCAGGATAAAATAAGCTAATACCGCCGTGATGATGTAACCGACACTCAGAAAGGGGTATGCCAACGAGACATTCACCCTAGAGAGGACAACCATCCACGTGATAATCGAGACGGCGTAGCAGAGCATCCCCCCGAGCAGATACCAATTGGTCAGACTTCTCCAAGCCATGTACCACAGCTGATCAAGTTTGAGAGACACTTTGCCGATTTGCAGCATCCCTTGCCGGATGAAAAGCTGCGCCAGAGCGTTTAGGCTTACACTGAACAAAATAAGTAAGATATTTTTCATCGTGCATCGAGCTTACATGGGACTGAAGAGGAAAAGCAGCGCGCCGTTGACGTACTGCGCACGGACTGGTCTATAACAATTTGGAATGCTGCCCGCATGTCGGGCGAGAGGGTATCTCATTTTGAATCCGATAAGCGGGAGGAGCACTTGGAATCTGTTTGTAATCAATACGCGACATATTATCATGCAGTCCTAAAAAGTCCAGATGAGGAAGTAATAACAGGAAAGGGTGAATTGTCGTAACCGCAAAATAAATAATCATGAAGCAAACTTTAGACTGGACATCGGATTCAAAAAGAGAAGCGCAGGGGGAGGACGATTGCGTATCCCTGTACATAGGACTCTAAGATGTTGTGATGCAGAATAATGATTTTCGAGAGGATAAGGCGGTTGAGCGACGGCGATTGCGAAGTGAAAAAGTTGAGATGGACGCAGTGTGTCGGAGCAGTGCATGTATGCACATCGGTCCCAAATAAATTAAATGCTTAATGGTGGACCATGGTCTTGAGGCAGGGAGACACGGGGGAGATCAAGTACGAGGTACGAAGTACGAAGTACGAAGTGAAGGAGCTAGGCGCAACGGAGTTGCGCAGGTGGAGACGATGAACGCAAAGCGTGATGCGTGGGAACTAAATCCACGCACCCGTGAGGTCGGTACGCTTGTGGCATGCGAAGCCATGAAAGGGTCTCGCATGGTGCCACTGTCCATCACACATGACGCGACTTGCCACAACACTCTCATCACGCACGTTTTCCCTGCGCGACACCACAGCCTACCTCACACGCTTTCCCCGTCACATCCGCACTGCCTTAACTCCCATACCGCTCACGCCACTTCCTGTCCTTCACTCCTCCCCTACCTCACCCGCCACTCCCCGGCTTCGCCACTTCGTACCTCGTACTTCGTACCTCTTGTTGGCTTTGCCACTTCGTACTTCGTACTTCGTACCTCGTACCTCCTGTTGGGCGTCTGTAACCCGCAGGATGATTAGCATTGCAGTGTTTTTCGAGAATTTTATTGGGACGTCAGTGGGTAATTGCAACAGTTAATTTGCTTGATGTGGAGGGAGAGGGACTGTAGAATGGGCGCATGATACCGAGTACCTTCCCAACCATCCCGGGTGAGTTAAGAAATGATGCGGGGGAGCCGCTGCGCGTGCTGTATTTGGCACCGTATGCTCCGGATGGACCGGATTATAGTGTGAAGCCCTATCGGGGCAATGGAGGGTATCCTCAGTATCACCACAGCATCTATAAATTGTTGCAAAGTATAGGGTGTGAAGTCTATTCCAGTTCCAAGCCATACGCTGTGCTGCACGCGAAGGGCAACGTAGACTACGTTTTTTCTCTGCTCAATCGCATACCCATGGAGAATCCGGAGATATTCATTTCCTCCTACTGCGAGTTTGCGCGCATCCCCTATTTGGGGGCACCGCCGAATATCCGCGCCATGGCTGAGGATAAATGGCTGATGAAGTTGGCGTTTTCCGGGCTCGGTCTACCTGTCGCGCCGGGCATCGTCGTCGGCAAGGATGGTGCCCCGCCGGAGACAGTCCCCGAAGCCTTGGCACGAGCCGAGCGGTTTTTCGTCAAAAAGAGGTTCGGAGCGGCATCCGATTGTATTACAGAGGAAAACATAGCCGATGATTGGGAGAGTGCTGTGGCTTGTGCGCGCACACTCAACGCTCTCGGGCATGATGCGCTCATCGAGGAATTCTGCACCGGTACCGACTACACGGTTCCTGTGGTGGGCGGACCGCGCACACCTACCATCCTCGGTTTTGTGAAGCCAGGCACCGATAAGAAAGAGGGAATACTTACCGGGGACCTGAAGCTGCACGACCACCTCGGCTACGCGTGGGCAGAGCTCCCGCAGGCGGTGCAGGAGCAGACACGCGGCGATGTCGCGGTCATTTGGAGAAATCTCGGACCCATCGATTACTTCCGGCTCGATTATCGCATCGACCTGAGCACGGGGACGCGTAAGCTCGTCGAAATGAACATTTGCTGTTACATCGGCAAATCCGGTCCCTTTGTTATGGGGGCACAGAAGCTGGGTATTACGCACGGTGAGCTCATGAAAGCCATCCTCAACTACAGCCTAGACCGCCAGCGCAACTTCCGCACCCACAGCCGTTGCATGATATAAAACTGTCTCAAATAGATTAAACGCCCAGAGTAGAGCGATGACCTCGTCGCGTGGCAACACGGAGGAGATCAAGTACGAGGTACGAAGTACGAAGTGAAGGAGTTAGGCGCAACGGAGTTGCGCAGGCATGGCGGGAGGAAGCAAAGCCGAAACGATGCAGGGAGACCAAATCCACGCGTTCGTGAGGATGATACGTCTGTGGTACGCGAATCCATGAAGAGTTGCTCTCGTGGCACCGCTATTCATCACACATGACGCGATTTGCCACAACACTCTCATCACGCACGTTTTTCCTACACGATCCGATTGCTTACCACACTCGCCACTCCCCGGCTTTGCTACTTCGTACTTCGTACTTCGTACCTCGTACTTCCTCTCGTTGGTTTTGGCTTGCTTTTTTCGCGTGATTTGCTAAAGTTTGTCGGCTGAACGAAATGGGATGAAAGCGATACTAGCGTTGGAAGATGGGACCACATTCGAGGGGACATCCTTCGGGGCGGTGGGGACAGTGACCGGGGAGGCGTGCTTCAACACGTCGATGACCGGGTATCAGGAGATACTCACCGACCCTTCCTATCGCGGGCAGATTGTGACCATGACCTACCCACTTATCGGCAATTACGGGATTTGTGAGGAGGACAACGAGTCGGCGCAGCCTCAAGTACGGGGATTTGTGGTGTCAGAGGTGGCGCGGCGACACTCCAACTGGCGCAGCAACGAGTCCCTGCCGAGTTGGATGGAGCGACACGGCATACCGGGGATAGAGGGTATCGACACGCGGAAACTCACCAAGCTGTTGCGCACCGAGGGGGCACAGCGCGCTTGCCTGACATCGGAGTTGACGGCACAACGGGCGGTAGCCACCGCACAGGCGGCACCGACGATGCTCGGCAGTGACTTTGTGAGTGAGGTGACCACGTCGGAGGTTTACCACTGGCAGGGCGAGTCCCGCGATTGGAAGGTACCCAACAAAACCACGGGAGACCTCGCTCTCTACGCCGAGCTCCCGCCCATCCGCTACCGCATTGTCGCTTACGACTTCGGCATCAAGCGCAACATCCTGCGCTGTCTGCGGCGGGAGGGATTCGATGTGGTTGTCGTACCGGCGCACACGAAGGCAGAGGACGTGGCGGCACTTGAACCGGACGGCGTGTTTCTTTCCAACGGACCGGGCGACCCTGCGGCACTGCCCGACATTTACGCAGAGGTCGAGAAGTTACTCGGGAAGCTTCCGATCTTCGGCATTTGTCTGGGGCACCAGCTGCTTGGACTCGCCTTTGGCGGGCGCACTTTCAAGCTGAAGTTCGGGCATCGCGGCGGAAACCAACCGGTGAAGGACTTGCGGACGGGAAAGGTCGCCATCACGTCCCAAAACCACGGTTTCGCGGTAGACCCTGCCTCGTTGCCATCGGATGTAGAAGTCACCCACATCAATCTCAACGATGGCACCGTGGAGGGGCTGCGTCACAAGCGGCTCCCGGTCTTTTGCGTGCAATACCACCCGGAGGCAGCCCCGGGTCCGAAAGACGCCACATACTTTTTCGGCGAATTCATCGGGTTGATCGAAGATTTCAAGGCAGGCAGGTTTCAATTATAACGCATTATGAACACACTCGTGATAGGCTCCCAGTGGGGAGATGAAGGCAAGGGCAAGGTGATCGATTATCTCACTGAGGGAGCAGACATCGTGGTGCGCAGTCAAGGCGGCAGTAACGCGGGGCACACGGTGATCACCCACGGGAAAAAATACGTGCTGCACCTGATACCCTCCGGGATTTTGTGGTCCGGCAAACTCAATGTCATCGGCAATGGGGTCGTGCTGAACCCCACAGCCTTGGTCGAGGAAATCACCTGCCTGCGCGGTCTCGGTGTGGAAATTACGCCGCAGAATTTGCTGGTTTCCGACCGGGCGCACGTGGTGCTGCCCATCCACAAGGAAATCGATGCCGCGCAGGAGGAGGCACTGGGCGACCGAAAAATTGGTACCACCAAACAGGGCATAGGTCCCACGTACGCTGACAAGGCACGGCGCATAGGGGTTCGCATGGCAGACCTCGCGGACCCCGCGCACATGCGGGTTGTTCTCGCCGCCCGCTTGGATGCGGCGAATGAGGAGCTGGTGCGCCTCGGGCATCCGGCGGTCGACCCGGCGGAAACGATGCGAGTCGTGGCGGAAGCCGCAGAGGTGCTGCGACCGCATATCACCGACACGGTGGCGATGCTGAACCACGCCGTGAAAGCGGGCAAGAGTATTCTCTTTGAGGGCGCACAGGGGGCGATGCTAGATGTGGACTTCGGGACGTATCCGTACGTCACTTCGTCGAATACGAGTGCCGGGGGGTGCTGTACGGGCTCCGGCGTGCCGCCTACCGGTATCCACAAAATTATCGGGGTATGCAAAGCCTATACGACACGCGTGGGAGCGGGACCTTTCGCCACGGAAGACGACGGATTGGCGGAGTACCTACACGGGCTCGGGCGCGAGTTCGGCGCGACGACGGGACGCCCCCGCCGCTGCGGCTGGGCAGATGGGGTGGTACTGCGCTATTCCGCCATGTTCAATGGGTTCAATGAGATGGCGATGACCAATTTGGACGGATTGGACGCTTGCCGAGAAATTAAGATATGCACCGCCTACCGGCTAGGAGACCGCGCGCTGGAGTACCCGCCCGCCCTCATCGATGACTGGGAAAAGTGCTCTCCCGTTTACGAAACCCTGCCCGGCTGGATGCAGGATACCACCGGTTGCGCTTCGTGGGATGAATTGCCGCCCAACTGCCGGGCATACGTCAGGCGATTCGGTGAAATCATCGGATGCCCCGTCGGTACGATCGGAGTCGGACCTGATCGGGCGCAGTCTATTGTGGTGCCGAGAGAAATGGGAAGTACGAAGTAGCAGAGCCGAGGAGTGGCGGGTGTGGTGGAGAGGGGCGTGTGTGCACACCTGTCCTAGGAAATTTTCTGAAAGACGCTGCGGTGCTAATATTTTTTTTTACATCTCGTGGTTTTGAGAGTATAATCCGCAGCATGCAGACGATCATACGATATGCTCAGAGCGTTCTCCTCGCTTTCATTTTGGTGGCACTGGCTCCGGCGACGACACTGCCCGGAGATCAGTGCGTTGCAGCCGTCACAGGAGATACAGAGGGTGGGCAATATTGGGTAAGTAGCACCGGGAAGGTGCACCGTTCGGGATGCAGATATTACGGCAAGGGCAAAGGGCACATGGAGTCCAATCCGAGCGGACCAAATTGTAAGATTTGTGGCGGCAAGAGATGAATCCGGAGGGATGACCCCGCAAGAGACTAATGCTGCATGAGTAGCGTTCCGGGGGCGGTACGTGTGTCAGGGAGTTTCTTGGGGCAAGAGAAATTGAGAGGAGAATCAATGGGGGAGGAACGGACTCACTTCCCACAATTTGGATGCACGGGAGAGTTTGCGGGCGACGTAAAAGAGCAGGAGGCTGCCTAGAATGAGGAAGAGCGAGGAGAACTCCGGTGACCGCGCGGCATCTGACGCGAGGGCAAGAAACACGTAGAAAAGCATCATGGCGGCATAGATCAGCCAGGAGAGGCGACGGAATTTGAGTCCGCAGACGATGTACGCTGCGGCATACAGCGCGCAGGAGAGTATACGGATGCCCAAGGCAAGCTGCGCATGCAACCATGCATTGAGCGGCAAAAGGGTCGAGAGCATCACCAAGACGGTCGCGGCTGCCGGGAGCATCCACCACCGCAGGGGGTATTCACGCGGGCGGATCAGAGCAAAGAGCAGCAGAGGCACGAAAGCGAGCAAAGACGCAAATGAAAAGCGCGTGGTTGAGGCATCCGCAAGGAAACACAAGCCTGCCATACCCTGGATGAGGACATACATATCCGGGAAAGAAATCCAGTCGTAGTTGCGGTGGATTCCGGTACTCAGTCTCCATTTTTCGCCGAGGAGAAACCAGAGCAGAAAGAGGAGGAGGATTACGGACTGCTTAGTGACGAGGTCTACCGAGGAGCAAAGAGCGAGGGGAGAAGTACCGCTACTCTCCGACATGGCAACCCAGAGGATATGGCTGAAAGCGGCAATGACGCCAATCAACACCAACTGGCGGGAGACAAAGGGGATAGCCACCGCCCCGAGAAAAATGACGGCGAGCACATCCACGGCGTCATCGGTAAAGTGGTAAAGATCATTGCATGTCCCGACAGACGCCGCCCAGAGACCGAACGCCAGCAGCGCGAAAACTTGGGCTAGGGCAGGGCGTTTGCGGCGAGCTAAAAACCAGCATACGCAAGCCAAGATCACCTGCACTACCATCATACCGAGAATTTCGGGGCGGCTCAGCTGCTCCCGGTAGGCGGAGAGGATTTGGTTGATACCGAGCACGATCAACCCTACCGAAAACACGAGCATGAGGAAGGAGAGCCAAGCGAACGAACCCTTCTGCGAGTTTTTTTGATACTCGAGGATTGCGTCGGACTGCCCCGGGGAGAGAAACCCGAGCTTCTGCAAGGATTGGAGGTCACGCGACCGGATGTTCATGGGGAGAGAAAAGTGTTATTTTTGTTGTGGGACACGGGGCAGGGGGAAGCTGCCATCGTCCATTTGGCGTAAGGCGTCCTTGAGGGGGATTCCCCCGATGCGGATATCCACACAGACGGGGGTACCGCCCTTCACGAGAGCCATCTCGGCAGTGATGTCCACGAGTTTCAGTTGAGCTTTGTCATGAGACTGAGCAAAATTTGTAATGCGGGACGCCGCAGTACGTGACAGCGGGAAGAGAGAATCTCTATACCCATCCGCAGAGCGATGGAAAGGTTGGACGTCGAAAGCGGGGACGTCTCGGTTGTCGGCATCGGAGAGGGGGAAGAAGGACAGGTTGCCTGTAGTGCGGAATTCACCGTCGCGGAGTACATCTGTAGAGCTACCCGGAGCTTCAAGGCGGAAACTCCACACCCCGTGGGGATTTTGAGACCAGATCACGCTTACATCGAGACAACTGTCACGGGTAAGCTCCACAGCACCGGACACATCGCTCGGTTTCGGTCGCGGGGTGCAAGTAATGGGGACGTCAGACGCCTTGCAGGAACGGACGTATTGCGAGCCCCAAGTTTCACCCCACCAGAGAGAAGGTCCCAGTACTTCGGGACCGAGGGAAGGTTCGGAGACTTCGAAATCGCCCAATTTGACGGTGAATCGGAGGGAGAAGTCGGAGTAGACAGGATCGGCTAGGGTTTTCCCGAGGTTCACGATCATGCGAGGTGCCTCGGCAATGCGAATCTCGTTGTAGATCGAGACACCGAGTAACCACGCAATTTGGGCGGTGATAATCAACAGAGTGATGATGAGGGGGGCGCGTTTCATACGGATTGGGAGGGTTGACCGGATGCGCGTTTGACGAGAGAGCGACGCATCCGTTCCAGGAAGAGGGCGATCGGGAGCAAAACGAAGCCCAAGGCGAGCAGTACCACCCCGGATGCCTCGAGGGTGTCAAATAATTCCTGTACCATCAATTGCACAATGAGCAGCAGCACAAAAAAGCCATAGTTCACCCACGATATGCGCCGATATTTTACCCCGTAGCGCAACAGGACTGCCACGTACAGAGAGCCTACCGCGATCCACGCCGGATCTCCCAAATAACCGGTAAACATGAAGAGACCGGTGGCTGCGCCGAGGAGTAGCCACGGCAAGAACTCTTGACCGCGCGGGCGTATGAGAGCATAGAGAATGGGTGCGCCTAGGCAGACGAAAACGCAGGCACCGGTAGGATGCCCACCGCTCTCGAGACAGAGTCGCATAACAATGAAAAAGAAAATGTAAGCGGGGAAACGAATCCACCCGTAGCGGTGGTACATCCCCTGCGCATCCCGCCACCTTTCCCCCAGAAGTACCCAGAACAGAGCCAACAGGAGGTAACCGCCATGTCGGAGCATCGGGCCGAGTGTGAGTACCGAATTCCCTCCGTAGGACATTTCATACCACAAATATAACGTACTTGCGGCACTCAAACCCACCATGATGACCTGCCGCGAAAAGAAGGGGATGAAGAGGAAGCCTATGCAGCATGTGAAGGAGCGCAGCAAAGTATCATCCCCGAAAATATTTGCTCCGTAGGCGCGGGCTTCCCAGTGCACGGCTGCTATCCAGAGAGCGACCCCGAACAGTGCCGCTGCTTGCGCCGTCGGCGGGTTCGTTTCCCGATGCCGATACCACAGCCCCCATACCGCCGCAAGTAAAATAGCGACCAACACGGTTAACATGCGGGGGATTCCGACGCTGAACGCAATAACAAGCCAAATGATGCCGGACACAAGCATCACAACGCCGAATACGTACAAAAGCACGGACGCCTGGCGGTACATCAGGGAACGGTTTGTCGAGAACAGGTGTTGCCTTATGTCTTTGTACTGCTCCTCGTCGATGAGCTCAGCCGCACACAGTCTCGCTAGGTCTTTTTCATTGATGCTCACGTTGAGTCCTATTCTACCCGACTCGCCGTCCATGTCAAACGACTTCCGCAAGCCGCAGCCGAATCTGTCCCGAAAAGTCTTCTGATAATCGCCGCAATCCCAATTCTTACGCGAATTCTGCACACCCTACACTCCTCGGGACAATCATTATCACAGACGCATAGATTTGTACCCCCACCCGTCCCTGCGTTGCCATTCCATCGCACACGTTTTCCCGCGCATCACCGACGCCCTCCACGCTTGCCCCTCCCCGGCTTCGCATCCACCGCTTTGCGCAACCCCGTTGCGCCGAACCTGAAATACTTCGTACTTCGTACCTCGTACTTGATCACCTCCGCGTTTCCCCGCGACAAAAACATCACATGCCACTAAGCGTTTTCCCTCCCCGGGCCGGACGTTGGCACCTCCACCTTGCCGTCGCGGATTTGGAGGACGTAGTCACCGCGACCGGCAATTTGCGCGTCGTGCGTGACCGTGACGAGCGTTTTCCCGCGCTCCTCAGCCAAGGAAAAGAGGAGGTCGA
>CAYWNS010000032.1:0-19330 GCA_964459715.1 uncultured Akkermansia sp. | reverse complement strand
CGTATTGGCAATACGTATCTCTCGTCCCACCTTGTGCATGGCATGATAACTTGAATTTTACGCCATAACGTGATAGTGCGTCAATAAAGAGTGCGGGCATGAGAGGAGTGGATCACACCCGTCCCAAGAAACATCTTGACTTCTCCACCACACCCGCATCTCCCCGGCTCTGCCACTTCGTACTTCCATTCCCTCGTATTTCCCTGCGATGGAGTCTCCCCGCCCTACTCTTCTCACACCTGTCCCAATAAAATTCTCGGGAAACGCCGCCATGCTAATCCCCATGCGGGTTACAGACGCTCTGCGCACCAAGGAGGCTTCAACCTCGCGGGTGCATGGATTCAGTTCCCACACGTCGTTTCGGCTTTGCCCCCTCCAACCATGCCCGCGCAATCTCGTTGCGCCTAACTCTTTCACTCCGTACTTCGTACCTCGTACTTGATCACCTTCGTGTTGCCACGCAACGAAGTGATCGCTCTACTCTGAGTGTTCAAGTTATTTGGGACAGATGTGGACCTCCCCGGAACAGAATTTTGGGGGTATTGACAAAGAGGATGCGAAAGAGTAGAATGCGGGGGACGATATGGGACAGTTTGTGCAAGAAATATATGAGAAGCTCAGAGGGGAGAGGATGAAACTGCTGATAGTAGCACTGCTGGGGTTGGTGACACTGGGCTGTGTGTTGACGGATACGGAGCAGACGGTCGGGGAGATTGTGCACCGCTTGATATGGTTGACACTGACCGGAGGGGTGCTCAGCGTGCTCTTTTGGGTGTACCACAGGAGGGCGGAATTGAACGCAAGGAAAGCGTTATTGCTGGCGGTGCTGATCGTGGTACAGATGCTCATCACACGCTGGATAATCAATGGGTTATCCATCACGGTATGCGGGTTCAGTATCAGCGAGGAGCACCTGCTGTTGGTGCTGCCGTACGTGTTGGCACCAAGCATGGCAACGGCGATGATGAGCAGGAGGATCGGTGTCTTCGCGACACTGAGCACAACCTTGTTCGGGATGGCACTCATGAAACATGACGCGACCATGACGAATTACATGGTGCTGAGTTTGGTGGCAGGGTTGCTCAGCTCGATGTTGTGTGAGAAAATGCAGAAGCGTGCGGTCATTGGCATATCCGGCATCATTACGGGAGTGGCGGTATTTGTGGCGGCAGTGGCATTGGGGTGCCTGCACTGGGGAGAGAACACACTGCAAAATATCATCGGATTTGGTGTAGGATTCGGGGCGGCAGTGGTGGTGGGTGTCGTCATCTGTGCCCTTTTAGGGGGATTGATGCCTCACCTAGAGCGGGTGTTCCGCATTACGACACACCTTAAGTGGCTGGAGATGGGAGACATGAACAACAAGTTGATTAAGGAGTTGCAGTTGATGGCACCGGGAACATTTCACCATTGTCTCTACACCAAGATGCTGGCGGAAGATGCGGCGAAGGAGGTAGGTGCCTACGTGACCCGGGTGGGGATATGTGCCCTTTACCACGACATCGGAAAAATCAAGAATCCTACCTATTTTACGGAAAATTTGCAGGATCAGGGAGATTCTCCGCACCTTGAGTTGACGGCGGAGGCATCCGCGCGCGTGATCAAACAGCATGTGAAGGACGGAGTGGAGCTCGCGATGAAGTATAAGCTCGACGCGAGCGTCATCAACATCATACGGGAACACCACGGAAAGCTTTTCGCGGGGTTTTTCTACCGCAAAGCATTGGAACGCTACAAGGAGGATAAGAAGAAGTTTGACGAGGGGCTGATCGACACGTGCCCGGAGGAGGTAAAACCGGAGGCATATATGTACGATGGACCAATACCGCAGACGAGAGAGTCGGGCATTGTGAGCATGGCGGATGCCGTGGAAAGCGCGACGCGGTCGTTGGGTAAATCCAACGATGAGGAGCGGCGTAATATCATCGAAAAACTGTTCAGGGATCGCATTAACGACGGGCATTTGCGGGATAGCAAGCTGACGCTGGGCGAGATTGACAAGATCAAAGAGACATTTATACGGACGATAGCGAGGATGAACCACAGCCGCATCTCCTACGGACCGGTCGAGAAGGTAGAGAAGACGGTGCCCTCAGCAACGTCGGCGGAAGTTACGCAGGAGGCGGACAAAAAAGCCTCATGAAGCAGATACTGCGCAGCGTGAGCATGGTGCTCGCTTTCGTGGTGGGAGGGATTTTTCATAAGCAGTTGGCACCGTTTGAATGGTGGCTGGCAGTCGGGATTGCGGTGATGCTGAGTATCACCTTCATCGGACTGGACGTGCACAAGTTGAAGCCGGTGCGCATGCATCTGTGGCTGTTGCTGAGTATCCAAGTGCTCGGGGTGGGCTCTTGGGGAGTAGTGCGGCTGGCGGGTTACCCGGTTTTGGCGGAATCGCTCTACTACTGCGCCGCTGCTCCGATAGCGAGTGCAAGCCCGATCATCGTGTCTCTGATGCGCGGTAACGTGGAGTTTTCTACCACGGCGATGGTCTTTTCCCAAGCTGTCTTTGCTGTGGTTACGCCGTTTATTCTGCCGTTGGTTGTGGCAAAACAAGACCTGAGTTATATGGAGTTGAGCGGCGCGGTAGCGTGGCAAATTTTTGTCGTGCTGGGGATACCGGCTCTCATTGCCCTCTTTCTCCGACTGATTCACCCGAGCTGCCGAGCTTGGGCACCGAAACTCAGAGATATCTCGCTGGGTATCTGGGTGCTCAACTTGGTCGTCCTCACGGCGGGCGGTGTGGAGCGCATCGAGGAGCGCGGTTATAGTTTCCGTGAAATGTTGCCGATGATGCTCGGAGCGGCTCTCGTGTGTCTCATTGGCTTTACGGCGGGTTACCGTCTCGGCTACCCGAATCTGAAACGCGAATGCTCCCAAGGCTTGGGGCAAAAAAATACGATCCTGACTCTCTACATGGCGGCACAGAGCTATGCGACACCCCTCGCGTATATTGGACCGGTTTTCTACGTGTTTTGCCACAACACGGCAAATGCGATTCAGATAGCACTTGCCATACGAAACACAAAAGGAAGTACGAAGTACGAAGTACGAGGTACGAAGTAGCAAAGCCGGGGAGGTGGGTGTATGGTTGGATGTGCGTATGTGGCGGGGAGTGTCGTGTGTGGTGAGCGTGGTGATGCAGTACGGCTATGACGGGAAGTGGTGTCACACGCACAAGAAACCTGAGTCAAACTACGACGCAAGTAACTCTTACTTGACTCTGCGTACCAAGGGAGGCTTCAACCTCACGGGTGCTTTGATTTATTCCCTCGCGTCGCCTCGGCTTTGCCTCCTCTCAACTCTCCTGCGCAACTCCGTTGCGCCTAACTCCTTCACTTCGTACCTGGCGTCCGCTTCACCCGCTGCGGTTGCCCTCCCACCCTACTCCCACACTCACCATCGCCGCATACATTCCCCCGTCACCACCCCGCACCTTCCGCCACAGCTTTGCCACTTCGTACTTCGTACCTCGTACTCCCATTCCCTCCCCGTTTCCCTGCCACAAAGTCATCGCCCACCACTAAACTCGTGTTTTTCTTGGGACAGATGTGACCGCACGCAGCCCCCCGTCATCATCCCGCACCTCCCGCCACAGCTTTGCCACTTCGTACTTCGTACTTCGTACCTCGTACTTCCATTCCCTCCCCGTTCCCCTGCGACAAAGTCATCGCTCAGCACCACGCCGTTTATTTTTGGGGGCAGATGCGGGCTTTTGGGGGGCGGGTTGGAAGTGGACTTGGAAGTCCTTATCGGGTGAATCCTTCCACGATTCGCAGGTGAGGCAACCGGAGAGCGTACCATCCTCCGGGGAGAGGGAGAGGCGCATGATAGCGTCGTGTTTATCGAAAACCTCAGCTGTGGGAACGTCGGGCTCATAGCGACCGCCATAAATGCGGAGGAGGCAGGGGATGGGCTCTCCGTCCTTTGACGCAGGCTGGCAGCGACCGACTACGTCGACGGCAGCTTCCGGGAGATTTGTATCGAGGAGAGTACCGATAAAATGCACGGCATCAGGAAAGGTTGCGACCTCGGAAATACGGAGCGTCAACTTGCCGAAAGAATCGGCGCGCTTCCACTCACCGGTAAACGCTGCGGAGTCTTGAAGAAAGGAGGTACACGCTTTTTCCCAAGCTTCGCGCCGCAGACGGAGACTCTCGGCTTGCTCGTTCCGAACTTTCTCGTCTTCCTCTTTGCGGGCTTGAGCTTCAAGCACGCGGGAACGAGCAGCCGCCTCCCGACCCTCGATGTACGGCTTGGCGGCAGTGTTAAAAGCTTCAACCAGCTCGCGGATGCGGGCACGCTGCGTCGCTTCAAAGTTATCTGACACCACCGCGGCATCCTTCGGTAGGGCGCGCTCCGGAATAAGCATCTGAAAGACGCTCAACGGGGCTGTATCAAAACTTACTTCGCTCATTTCCCAGCGATTTCCTTTCTTGCGCGCGCGCATGGAAGCGGGGAGTACCTGAGACGTACCGACCGGAGAGTTCAGACGATATACGGGACTTTCGGCCAAGTGCTTCAGGGCGTCCGCCTGTTGCTGTAGCTCCGGCGGCAAGGGTTTAGGAGCACGATCCTCATCGGTAATCAACAGGGAGTCTGCCCCGACCTGCAGCAGGTATGACGCCTCCGGAAGCATGGCGCGGTTCAGAGCGGTGTTGACCTCCTTGCGATCCACGTTAAACACCGGCGGTGCATCCTCCTTGCGGTACAGATTTTCTTCCACGTTGATGGTGGCACTCGCTGTAACCAACACAGAGCCATCCTCCTGCGGAGAGCAGGACATCTGCACTTCACCGAGCTTCACCATCGGAAAGTCCGCCAAAAGGGGCAGGAGCTGAGTTCGGATATCCTGGACGAGCGGTTCGGGTGGGGCTTGCTCCACAACTTTTTGAGGTGCCGGTTTCGGCTGCTGAGGTCGAGGGCGTGTGTCCTTGTCCTTATCCTTGCACCCGGCGAGCCCGAGGACGAGAGGCAGAACGAAAACGCATACCCACCAATGCCGCAGGACCGATGCCATGTCCCCGCTCTGACTGCGTGAAAGATGAACGGTCTGATACCCGAGGGGAACCGCGCACGTGTCGTGCGTTGCACGGTTACCGAGTCGGTGCTGCATAATTTTCGAAGCGTGCGCCATGTGTGATTCGAACAGTAAGTGATAAAAGCAGCGGAGTGAGCATAGCCGCGCGCGGCACCTGTACCCCGCGTGTCTTACACGCACGCGCACAGGGGGTATACTGCCACCTACGGCTACTGACCATCCGCCCGAATGCCCGGGAGGTAGTTACCTGTACGCTCCCAGTGCCGGAGAGCGATGCCCGCATAGAAAGCAAGCAAAAGAAGAATGATCACGTAGATGAGAACAGCCTTGCTCCCGCTCCCCGTGCGGTCGTACTTCTTCATCACGTCTTGAATCGCGCCACCGGGGACCGGACGTGCGGCGGCTCCCCCGCCTACGCTGACCTTGCGCTTTACGGGTGCTTTCGCAGGTGTTTGCGCGGACTGCTGCGACGCATCGGTCACTTGCGCGGGTTGCTGCACAGGCTGGGCAACAGGTTGTTGAACGGGTTGAGACGCGACGGCATCGGGCTCCAACACGATACTCACGGCACCGAGAAGGTACTCTGCCCCCGGTGCCATGAATTCGACGCGCACGGGTCGACCGTTCAGCAGAGTACCCGCCTGACTCTGCAAGTCCTCAATGACGTAGCCCTCCGCTTGGCACACAATGCGAGCATGCGTGGGAGACAACCCCTGCACACCGGGCAAGGCGAGCTTGCACGATGGAGCAGTCCCCACCACCACCTCTGCCCCCGGAGTAACCGGAAGCTCAAAGGTATAATAATGATTTGGTTCCCTGACGTGAATTCGTGGCATATCCTTTACGGCATCAGTATGACATATTCCCCCCACTTCTGCAAGCGCAAAACATATCGATATGATAGAATTTTTCCCCCCACCTGCCCCAAAAAACGCGTCCGCCCCGAGAAAGTAAACGCCGAAAGTAGAGCGATAACATCATCGCGGAAGAAAACGAAGAGGGGATTAAGTACGAGGTACGAAGTACGAAGTACGAAGTGAAGGAGTTAGGCGCAACGGAGTTGCGCGGGCGTGGCGGGAGGAGGCAAAGCCAAAACGACGTGTGGGAACTATATCCATGCACCCGTGAGGTTGAAGCCCCCTTGGTACGCAGAGCTTCTGTAACCCGCATGGAAATTAGCATCGTGGCGTTTTTCGAAAATTTTATTGGGACGAGTGAGGAAATAAATACCTCTGCGGTGTGTAGAACACGTGATGAGTGGCACGTGAGATGCAATGCATAGTGGGCAGCGGTGTCGAGCGGATGGTAAACGTGTGCCAAGCTGTGGCACAACACAAGCGTTATTCCCCGGCTTAGCCACCTCGTACTCCGCACTTCCCATCCTCCCCGTCATGCCCCGCCCCTCACTTTTCCTCACCACGCACGCCGTCCTTACGCTTTCCACCACACACATTTTCCCAGCACGATACCGCCGCCCACCACACTACCCCCTCCCCGGCTTCGCCACTTCGTACTTCGTACCTCGTACTTCATCTTACTCCGCCTACCCTCCCCCGTTCCGGTCTTGGCGACCGCGCATTCTGGGGTGACGGGGGAGGGCGACGGAAAATTGTCAGAAGCTGATGCGATAGCCTGCGCTCGCGTTCGCGCTTGTCCAGCCGCTACGGAATTCTACCGAGCCATCGATGATGATGCTGCCGAGGTTACGCCCCAGCGGCACACTCAACCCCACTCCGGCTTCTACCCCCACGGCTCCCACCTCCGCGCTCTCAACTTCCGCTTGGGTGGTGTCGTGGATGATCGCGTGCTTCGAAGTACCGGAACGGTCTCCCACATCAGCTTTCACGAGGGCTCGCGCCTCCAGCATCGCCGAGTCATTGAACGCGCGCCCGCCGACCAGCCCCTGCACACGCACGCCCGCTCCGAAGGTCAGAATGGTCTGCTCGATGTCATCCACCCGCAGCCCCGCGTCGCTGCCCGTCTCCGTGTAGCCGTCGATCATCGCGTGGCGCAGCTCCACATTGGCTATGGGCTGCAGCGCGAACGTGTTGTTCTTGTTGACGAACTTCGTGTAGCCCACCTCGTACAAGAGTCCGAAAGCGAGCCCGTCCGTGTCCCCGTTCGTGTGGTAACTGCCGATGCCGTAGTTCACCGTGCGGTCCAGCTTCACATCCGCCATCCCCACACTGAGCGCGAGGGTATGACTCCATGCCCCGATCGCGTGGCGCAGGTAGCCGCTCAGGTACACCGTATCGATGTTGCCCGACGCGCTGTCCGCCGCGTCCGGCTTCAGGTCTCCGTACATCGCCGTGAGTGCCAGACCAACCGACGTGCGCTGCGTGATATTCGCGTCGGCTCCCACGGAACCGCCCCAATTATTGAGCGTGTACCCCGGCGCGAGTCCATCGGCATCCAGCTTGTGGTAGCCTCCCTCGCCGGTGATCCACGCGTGCCAGTACGGGAACGCGTCGTACCCATCCGTCGGCAGGTCTTCCGTCAGCGTGGTGGAGCGATTGCGCATGGAGACCAACTGCCGGTGCATATCTTCCGCGAGAGCGGGTCCCAGCACCGAAATCGACGCCCCGGCACCCGCCGCCAACGTCCGCTCCAGCCCGGCTTTGTCGCCTCCATCCTGCATCTCCATAAGCGCATAGAGCATCTTGTAGAGGTCGGAGTTCGGGTTGGCAAGTACATTCGCGAGAGCCTCACCCTTGTTCGGCGCGGACGCCGACCAGAAGAGCTCCGCTCCCGCTTGCGCGTTCTTGTCCATCCCCGGCAATGCCTGCTCAAACTTGTTCTCCTTCACCTCCGTCACTCCCACGTAGTATTCCTGCTTCTCGGAATCATACCGTATCTCGCTGTCCTTCTCGATCTCGAAATGCAGGAACGACACTCCCTTGAGCTCCACTTCCACATCCTCTGCCACCGTCCCTTTGACCTCCGAATGCGCGATACGGACGCGCAGATCAGAGCCGGGGTAGGACCCCGTACTCACAGATTCTAGGGTCAGGTGCGCCCCTTCCCCGATGCTGAGGGAGTGCGTCCACGCCGTCGAACCATTGTCCGCGTTGTAATCGAAGCGCAGGGTAATATCCGAACCCGCCTCGAAGCTCACATCGCCGAAGACCGGTCCGGAACCGCCGTGTTGCTCGGAGGTATCGAGGGTGAGGCTGCCCTGTACCGTGATCCCCCACGCGTCGGTAGACGCGGAAGCATCGGTCTTGACGCCCGCCATGGAGAACGTGGCATCCTTGGCAACGGTCAACTTCCCGCTCCCGGAAAGGGTCCCGCCGAACGACCCGCCCTTCGTCACCTTCAGGTCGGTGTTCGCCCCGCCTTTGAGGACTCCCGTGCCCGCGCTGTTGTCCGTCAGCGTCCCCACCGTGTGTTGCGTCTCGTGCGCCGAGCCGCTCAGGTCGAGCGTGGCGTTCTCGGACAGCGTCACCGTCCCGACACCATCCAACACGGCTCCGTCCCGCAGGCTCAGCGTGCTGTCCTTATCCACCTGCACGTCCGGTCCCGCAATGGAAGACGTACCGCCCAGTGCCAGCTTCCCGCCGTCCTCATCTCCTCCCACCTCCAGCGTGCCGTTGCCGGTGAATTGCAGGTTCCCGAGCGGTGTCGCCGTGTTATCCCCGACAAAAGCGAAGGTTCCCCTCTGCTCCAGCGTCACCTTGCCGCCGCCCGTCTCATCCTTGAGTGCCCCCACCGTCACCTTACCGCCCTGCACAACAAAGCCCTTCTCGTGAACCGCGCCTTCCTCGTAGGCAAAGGTCAGCGTACCGACCACCCCGTTCTTTCCGCGCACCACAAAGTCGCCGTTCTCGAGCCTCAGCTCGCCCGCGATGTCCACCCCGCCGCTCTCTGTCCCATCTCCCACCGTGAGCGTCCCCGCCCCCGTCTTCACAAACCGCGTCTGTACATCCTTGCCCCGAATCATGCCGTCAAAGTACGTGTCCTGCCCCTTCAGCTTGCCCACGTGATTCCCGCCCGCGTCTTCCACTTTGTCGCCCACCCACGGGTCAGTTTCGAGGGGATCGGGCACGACCTCCGTGTTGTCGAGGACGACCGTCCCCTCCCCGGTGGCTTCCAGCACCGACCCACTGAGCCCCACCAAGTTGTGCACCGTCACCGAGTCTCCCGCCTTCCCTTCACCCAACTCCACCGTCAGCGTGGTACCCTTGTCCAGCAGTGTCGCCTTCTTCTCCGCTAGGATGTCGGCATCCTCGGCGTTATTCACCGTGTGCTTGTTGCCCTGCGGGTCACTCTCATCGCTCAGCACGAGGTAGACATCCGAGGACGAGCCCCGCAGTATCAGGTCTCCCCCTTCCACTCCGAGCGTGAACGACAGCCCGTACAGCAGCTTGGAGTATGTTCCCGTGCGCAGGAGCTCACTCAGTTGCTCCTCCTCCGTCTCCGGATCGAAGACGATCTCCCCGCCGGAAATTGCGTGCAGGTAGCTCTTCTCTCCTTCGTTGTGGTGCTTCTTCAGCAGCTCAAAGAGTCCCTCGTTGCTGAAGTCTATCACGAACGCCGCCTCGTCCTTCAGATCATCCTCCGGGCCGTCTTGGAACAGGGATTGCACCTCGTTGATCACCAAGTTACCAGTGGATTCAATGAGGTAGTCCGCCGCGTTGCCACTCGCTGCATCCCCGTAGCTCCCCGCGCCAAAGTACAGCTCCACCCGCGTCTGCCCTTCTCCGCTACCCACCGTGATGTCTCCTCCCACCCCACTCAAATGCCCGCTGTCATTGATGACGATTTCATCGAATTGACTCCCCGCCGTCCCACCGACATCCACGAGGGTCTTCCCTCTCACGCCCGCTTCGTCCGGTGCTTGAACCGCCGTGTCCACCGCGAGAGTGACGCCGTCCTTATCCTCCAATGCCTTACCCAGCGTGCCGTTCCGGAGCACGAAGCGACTCGTTGCCTCTTCGCCCGTGCCCTTGGCGACACCGCCCACCCAGCTGCTCGCGTGATTCTCATCCCCCAGCCATATCTCATGGCCGTTGAAGATGAGGTCGCCGGTCGTGGTGTTCTTCTCCCCGGCAAGCACGAGGATCGTACCCGCCTCCATCGCGTGCTCGACGGAAACGCTATTCCCCAAGGTCTCGTCTCCTACGTTACCCGTCAGCAGCACCTTGCCCGGAGTCTCCGGTGGCACATCGCTTAGTGTGTAGTCCACGATGACCTTCCCGGTGCCCGCTAGGGATGTCACCACCTCCGCCGGGTTCGCGAGCGTGCCGCTCAACGTCCACGTGGATTGCCCCTCGCTGCCTACTCCCTGTTTCCCCGCCACGAGGGTGCCCTTGAACTCGGAGAGGTCTCCCGCGCTGAGTGTGGCGTGGAAACCACCCTGTGCGTTCGCCAACACCCCGCTGCCGCTCACGCTTCCCGCCCTCAGGGTGTAGCTCTTTTCCGCGTCGGCGTCAGTGCCATAGCCACCGATGAGGTTCACGGTGCCATCCTCCACTACAATCTCTTTCGCGGTGATGGAGGTTGCGTCTTTCGCGGCAACGATCGCGCGTCCCGCCAAGGCGAGCGTGGTGCCCTCGCCGCCGAGAGCACCGGCAACACCCACTGTCACTCGGCTGTCCGTTCCGTTACCCGTCAGCTTGACCGTGCCCGCAAAGCCGGAGTTGGTACCCTCGAGCGTGTAGGTAGCCTTGTCTCCCCCGACGTTTTCGCCGATCTCGATGGTACCCGTCCCAGAGAAGGCGCGGTTCACCGTCACCCCGCTGTTGGCACCGGATGCCGCAAGGATGAGCGTCGCGCCCTCCTCGGCGTAGAGTCGGGGCTGCCCCGCGCTTTCCGCTGCCGCAGTTAGCGTCGCCTCGCCAATGGTAACCACTGTTCCTTCAACTTTCAGCTCCAGCGTGCCCTCCTGTGCCTCCAGCGTGCCGACAAAGCTTTTGCTTTTGTCCGCATCCGCGGCAGCCTGCCAATCCAGCACAAACTTGCCGCGTCCGTTGGTGATCAAGCCATTCTTCACCGCTTGGGCAATACCCGTTTTTGCCGTTTTGCCTGTCATGCTGCCCTGCCATGTCACGGTCATTTCGCTCGGCACCACCGCCGCCGGGGTAGCCTTCGATGCCGACTCTTGCACACTATCTCCCACTTGGATGCGAATGGGATCCGTGCCGCCCTCCGCTACCTGTCCGGAGTAATCTGTGGTGGTGATGAGTATACCGTTCATTTCCCCGTACTTGAGCGTACCACCTTGGAAGTATATCTGCGTTCCCTCTTGAATGGCATCTGCATGTCCCAGCTCCAAGCACCCCGCATCCAAAAGTCTGACTGTGGAAACACTCTCATTAGCCAGCGCGAGACGCAGGTGGGCGTCCCCTTCCACGGCACCCTCTGTGCCTACGATGATCTCTTTTACCGTCAGCCCTTTGCCATCCTCCCGCGCCTGCGTAAAGGTGTAGTCCCCGCTCGTCACATGGATACTCCCGGCACCGATGGAACCATCGAGCTTCACATTTTGGTTCTCTGCAGCAGCATCGAAGTAATACTGATCGGTGTAAATGCTCTCCTTGTCTACCACACTATCCGGATTTTTCGTCCAGTCTTCCGTCAATTCCCCTCCCTCACCCTCCTGCGTCCACGTCTGTTCTTCGTCACCTTCCCAGATCCATTCGTTGGGATCGATCTTATGCACGCGCAGCACAAGCTGATCGTTGTTATCTCCGCTCAACTCCAAATCGTAAGCATACTTCGTGTCATCCTTTGCTCCTTCCCAGAGTTGCAGGTCGATGTATGTGTCGAGCGCATCGGCATCTAACCCCGTAGCGTCCAATCCGTCCACGATGTAGTACACCCCGGGTTGCAGCGGCGGTAGGTCGGTCTGAGCCCCCGTCGGGTCTTCATACACAAACTCTATCGTCGTCTTTTTGTCCTTGGTGAGACCATTGAACGAAGTGTCAGCATCGAATGCCTGCAGATAGGCATCCTCTTTGTTGCCGGGTTTACGGTTGAACATATCCACCTTCAATCCACCCGCCAGACTCTGCGCCTCACCGCCGCCTAGGGTAAGGGTACCGCCCTCGAGGATGATCTTGCCGGTGAAGACGGTTACATCATCGGCACTCTGTCCGAGAAAACTGCCCAATCCCTTGCCCAGCACGAGACTCCCCGCGCCCATCTTCGCGAAACTATCGTTCCCGAATTCATTCTCGTCTGCCACCTTGTGCATCACGAGCAACTGGCTTTCATTGAGCTCCAACTTCCCGCTCTTCACCTCCAACGCGTCGAAATCTTGGAAGCGCAGAGGCGTCTCCGCCAGGTGGCTGTATTGCGAAGGATCATCGGTGAAACTCAACACCGCACATTCATCTGCCCATTTCCCCGTGCCTTCATCGTATCCCACCGTGGAGTAGTCACTCGCCCGCGTGGCTTCATTGCTGCTGCGGAGGTAACCCCCGGATACCACAATGTACTGATTTCCGGTACCGGAATGTGAGCCAAGCGCAAATTGCACATCTTTGCCTATTTCCACCCGAGTGCTGCTTGTGCGTACATGCAGCGACGCTCCGTTTGCAGCTGCAATGTCTGCTTCTGTCGGCTCACCCGGGTCGGAGGTGTTGGTGTTGAAGTGGTTTCCTGCGGCATACACCCCGCCCCTGATGACTCCGCCTTGGAGACTGATCGTGATGTTCCCCTGCGTCGGGTGCTGCTGCTCACCGAGCGGCACGGTCACCTTGCGGAGACTCCCACCGAAGATGTATCCGTTCACCTCCCCGCCCTTCATCGTAATATTCACGTCATGCAGAATCAATAGATCCGGACTGCTCGTGTTTTCCGAGAAATGCCCGCCGAACACGTTGTTGTTGATGATGCCGTCGTTGATGTCAATATGGATTGTGCCGGTAGTTTCCAAGGTGTTCTGACCGGAGGTCGAGTTGCCCGTGTAGCTGCCGCCCACGATGAAACCGTTGATGGTACCGCCGTTGATCGTAATCTGCGTGTCTCCGTTCACTGTCACCGCGTGCCCACCCTCCGCCGTCCCACCATCGAGAAGCAGGTTGCCCCCCACCAACACCACCCTGTGGGGGGACATAGGATTGAGGGTCACTCCTTCTTCCACCGTCACCCGCGTCGCGACCACACTTCCCTCTCCCCCATCCCCCCCAGCCGTCGGCGCAGGTTTCTCGGTCGCACCCACGCTGACGCTCCTACCTCTCCCGGCATCGGACAGATAACTGCCGCCCACCACAATTCCCTCCGTGACCATGACCTCCTCACCCGTTCCGCCCAATGTCAAATTGGTGCTACCGATGATGCTCGAGCCATTCTCTTCCTCGTCAGCAGCATCGGTATAGACCATATAATCCCCCGCCACGATGTTGGCGTGATTGAATGTGCCGCCGAAAATTTCGACATCGGTACTACCGGTGTGGGTGTAATTGCCACGTGTGTTCTCGTAATAACTACCACCCACCACAAGTGCTACCGAATCCTGATCAACGATTTGCTTCTGCTCCGGGTTCGCTTGGGTAAGGTCCCACCCGAGGTCAAACTTCGCTCCGCCCCGCACCGTCACATGCGTGTTGCCGGAAATCGTGCCGGTGGATTCGAGGGTGCCGCTGAAGCCGACGTTGCCGCCCACCACACGCCAATATTCACCGCCTACAGCACTTACAGAGATATTGTCTGCCGTGAGTGTGCTGTCGAGTGTCTCCTCTTCAGTAGCACCCATGCGGGTACCGCCGAACCAGAACCCACCCGCCACATAGTTGCGATATGCCCCGCCGACCAGTTGGATATCGATTCCGCCACTGCTCGTAGCGTCAAAAATCGTGGTACCCGCACCCGCATTGTCGCGTCGACTCGCGCCGTTGATGCCGCCCAAGAACGCGATGTCCTTGCCGTTCTGCGCGGTACCTTTGATGACGATCTGTACGGCGTAGGGATGTGTGGATGCGTCTTCGTACGTACCGTATACGAACTTTGAGGTACGCGTCACATCCTTCCCGGAAGCTTCTTCACTGCTGAAGTTGCCGCCGACGATGGCTTTTTCAAACCGCTCTCCCCCACGCGCGGCTGATTGATAGAAATTCCGGTAACCCGTCAAGTCCACCGTAACGCTGCTGCTGCCGGAAAATACCATGCTCTGAGCACCGCTTCCCGCCGTGCCGATCCATGCGTTGCCACCCACAATGTGGTAGAGCTCCGCCTCGGAGTCAGCCCCCGTGCCATCCGAAATAGTAATCCCGCCGCCGGCTGCCCGCCGCAGACTTTCCAACGCAGTGTATATGTAAATATGCGAGTGCCCGCGAAAATCAAAGTTCTCTGCCGTCGACAAGTCTCCGGAGGATGCCGTTACCGTGCTGCCACCCACAATCCCCCCGCGCACGTTGGTGCCGTGCCCCGGGTCGAGGTTGTCCATATCCGGCGCACCTGTTTCATCATTGACCACTGATGCCCCCTCGTAGACGGAGATATAGGTGCTGCCCTCAAACGTGCCCGGGTAGTTCGTCACATGGTTGCCACCGACAATGTGGTCCACCGTGCCGCCCTGCACTTGAATATGCGTATTTCCGTGAAAGCCAAGATGCCCTGCATCGGGTGCGACCTGCACAAAGGAGCTGCCGCCCACCAGCAAGTGGAAGTGCTCGGCTTCTTCCGCCCACAAGGAGATGTACACATCTCCCTCGAGTATTCCTCCGCCGCTTCCCGCATTCTCAGCGTTGTATAATTTACCGCCCAGCACCGCGAGCTTGGACCCGTCCTCCGTCCTGCTCTCGTCCAAGTGATTTCCCTTACTCAACCGCACAATGTACATTCCGTTGATTTCCCAGTCGCCGGTATCTCCGGCAAGTGCCAAGCAACTTTGCGTAAACTCGGTGGAATTATCCCTGCTCGCCATCGTTTTCCACGCCCCGCTTTCTGTACCATCCGCCGCCTTGCTGTACCACGCCGTCCCTTTGGCGGTCATCTGCTTGTTGTTCGGTCCGGTACTATACGAACCATCATCCCAAGCTTCGTCCCAGTAGCGCACTGCCTCCTCCGTGGTCATCAGGTGGAGACAAAGCTTTTGTTTTCCGTCTTCTTCCACCCACTTCAGGTCGGCTCCTACCCCGGTGGTATTATCGGTGAAGTATTTCTTCAGCACTTCTTCAGTCCATTTCTCAATATCATCCTCGCTCTCTGTGAAAATTCCCAAGTAGAGGTACTCCTCTTCTACGTTCTCTTTCCGGTTGATGCCCTGTGTCACCAAATTGATGGTCCCCTTCCAAGTGCCACCGCCGAATAAGTCCGCAAAGTCACTGAATGCCAGCTCCGTCAACTGAGCACTTTCACCGAGTGCTTTCTCGGTGTATACCAAGTTCGCACCTGCCGCCAATGTGAGGTGGGTGATGCTTAATTCCCCACCTACATAGTCCATCTGCAGACCCTCACGCGTCGCAAGACTCAGATGCGAGATGGTGAACTTGCCCGTCCCGCCGGTCTTTCGCACATATCCGCCATTGGCGAGCGTTACATTGCCCTGCGCCCCTTGCACGGCATTCACCGTGACGCTGCCGTCCGTGTCGCCCGAGACAATTTCACCGCTGATGGTCAGCTTACCGTTTGCCCCCACAGACGCACTGAGTGCACCGGTATATCCATCGACCTTTCCTAACGCCAAGGTACGCCGCTTGGCATCTGCCTCTCCGGTGATTTCCCCCAACGTCAGGTTGCCCTCGCCACTGAGTGCCCGGAAGCTGAAGCTCTGCCGACCCTCAGCAGTGTCAGACCACACGATGCTTCCCCCTCCCGCCCCGAGGGTCAATGCCCCGAAGTTGTATTCTGCATCGTCTGCCCCGGTGAAGCTACTCTTCAGCGTGCCTCCACCCTCCAACGTCAGGTTGTTCGAGCCTTCCGCGTACTGCAGGTTCTTGCGCGCGAAATCGAGCACTGCGTCGCTTCCTGTCACTTGCAGATCGTTTACGTTGATCGTTTGCCGATCGGTATACGTATTTTCATCGCTCGTGAACTTCAACGTACCGCTTTGTACTACGACGGACGTACCCGCAGCGGTGGCTGTCAACCCGGAGAGATTCTGTGTTCCCTTCCCACTCTTGACGAGCTTGGTTGTTCCCTGCATGTCAACCTGCAATCCCTTCCCGTCACCCCCAATGTTTCCGTTGGCTTCCCCGTCAACGCTGAGCTCCAGTGTCCCCTTTCCCGTAACAGTGGCTTTGGCACCATCACCTCCGCCCCATGATCCGTTAATTCCCGCCACCTTGAGCTTGCCCTCCTGTGCCCCATTTCCCAACTCAAGTGTACTCGTGGTCTGCATGAGTAACCAACCATCGTAGGCGGCTTCGCCGCTGCCTTGCACCTTGAGCGTCCCCCCGTTCATGCGTATTCCCCCACGCATACCGTCAGCCCCCTTAGTTGTACCACTGATTTGTCCGGTCACCGTGACCGTGCCTGTCTGGATGTAAAGCGAATCACTCTGACCAAACACGGAGTTCTTTCCGTTGAGTTCCAAATTACCGTTGACCGTAAAGGAGGACGCACCGTTGCTCGTGCTGCCCCCGGTACCCAGAACAATGATTCCCTCACCGTTGGTCGTCACATTCCCATTCACCGTCAGCGTCACCTGCTCCGTGCCCTTGTACAGGTTAAGCGTACCCGCATTGGTGATGCTCCCAATGGAACTCGTGCCGGAAACCGTGCTCGTGGCTCCCGCCCCTAGCTTCAACGTGCCGCCCCCGGCTAAATTGATTAGGTCCTGCTTTTGAGTGATTTCCAAGGTGACTCCGCTCCCGACATCCACTCCTGCGGCAGAGCCACCGCTCCCTGTCACCGTGACAGTATGCGTTTCCCCTTCTTCAACCACGATTGACCCACCGTAACCGCTCTCCGTACCGCCCAGCCACCCGACTTGCACATTCTCTCCCAACTTCAGGGTGCCGCCGTGCAGATAGAGCCCGCCGTTGTAATCATCCCACGCCGCATTGGCGAACAGTGTCGTTCCCTCCCCGTCAATACCGATGCGACCGCTTCCCGTCGCCTTGCCGTCCAACCGCACCGTACCGCCGCCGTCAATCCACCCGGCTTTGTTGTTCGTCATCTCCAGTGCTACCCCATTGGCACCCTGTACCACCAGCGTCGCTCCCTCTCCCGCTGTCAAATGAGCATTGCAACCACTAATCTTCGCGTTGTTCGTGGAACCATCTCCCATCACCACCTTTTGCACCGTGTAGGTCTTCCCGCTGCCGCTCACTTTGAAGGTACCCGTGCCTTCCGCATTGTCCAAATCTACCGTGGTCGCCACAAGGTCGTCCGTACCCCCTGCCGCCAACCCGGAAATTTCCACCGTTCCTCCGGCTACCGTGATGTTCCCTGCATGCTCCGCGCCGCCTATGACTGAGCCCAAGTTGAGCAGCCCACCCCCGGACTTCACCAACCCATTTTTCTGCGCATCGAATGCACCGGTAACATTCAGGGCCGAATTTTTATTCTCAGCCGTGGGCGCGTCGACACGTATGTCTACAACAGAAGGATTCGCATCGCCCTTATTACTGTCTTCCAACACCACCTTCCACGCCAAATTAACCGTTTGGTCGCCGGTGACGATGAATGCACCGCGAAGATTTGCATCGTCCCGATTCGCGAAGCTTTTCTCTGCTGTAGCATTTCCACGCCCTTTCCCCGCCAAGTGGAAAACATGCGTGTCACCATTCAAACCTGAACTGTAACCATTTGCGAGGGCTGTAGCGATCATGAAAGATGCACCGTCATCTACCCAAATATTGTCAATATAGGCTATAAAATTCGCACCGAAACTACCGGTTGCATTGCAGACCGTTGTCCCTGCATGCAAACGTAAATTCCCCAAGTTCTTGGTGGGATCACTCAGTTCAGTCGGGCGTGCCCACTTGCCTGCCTCGGAGAAGTTCCCCATCATGAATTGCAGCGTCTGACTTCTCGAGCCGATATCCAGCACCCCATTTTTGTCCACCACCACAGTTCCTTCCCCCCACACGACATTCCCCGCTCCCCACCCGGCAGCAAGCGTGTCATCTGTGAAACCTTGCCCGATTGTATCCAGTGCCCCTCCACTCAACCAAAGAGAGGAGCTTTTCTTAATTTCGACATTTCCCAGATGCTTCTTGAAATCGGCACTATCCGCCGTAGAGATGTGCACTTCTGTGGCACTGCTTCCATCGCCGATGGTCAGTCCTGCACCGTTTCCGGAGATACTCCCCCCGAAGGTCACCGCCCCTGCCCCGCTGATAGTCGGAGTATCCCCGGAGAATGTCACCGGCACGTTGAAGGTAGCACTCGCGTTCGTGCCCGCAAGGGTCAGATTTCCGCCGACATCAACGAGGTCGCCCTCCCCACCCTCTTTGGCATTGAAGGTGTAGGCGGCACCGTCGACCGTCACATTCGTCGGCGTAACGGCACCTTCCACCAAGACTGTCGTTCCGCCCACACTCCCGAAGATGACACTATCTCCCTCTCGGAAAGCAAGCTCACTCTGCTCACCATCGACCGTCCACATGGTGCTTCCTTGATTTTGCCAAGTACCGCCCGTCTCCTTCCAATCTAAGGTCACGCTATCTCGGATGACTGTCAAAAGCCCGCCATCCGAGATATCCCAATGCTGCCAGTCGGCGAGCTGCCGGTCTTCCAGCTCAATGATACCCGTGAGAGCTTTCTTCATGGCATCATCGAGATCTTCCCCGAAAAGCTGCAACCCGTCCCAAGATTCAAGGTCATCCAAATCCCCCGTACTAAGTTTCAATTTCAACTTCAGTTCCGTCCCCGTCAACACATCCGGACTGTCCACCGCGAACAACCTAGCTCCGGTGGCTCCTGTGCTCGCGTCCACCACGATGGCACCGCTGTACTCAATGCCGCCACCCAAGGTCAATTCTACGTGCTCATTCAATGCCAGCCCCGCATCCCCTCCGAGTTTCAGTGTCGTACCACCCGCTGCCGCCGCTCGCGCCCCGACAGTTGCTGCCCCCACAGCACTGATGTGCAACTGCGAAGCACTTTCCTCTCCGGTCGGCGCAGCCACCACATCCAGTGCATTCAAGGTCCATGCCCCCTGCCCCAAATGCAGGTCGCCCCCGCCCTGCCGTAGCACCACCTTGGACAGAGTCGCCCCACCCCCCAGCTGCAGTACAGCATGTCCTTCCGTGCCGTCTCCGAACAGGTGTATGTCTCCCGTGTAACCCACGAGGGAATCCACTGTCACCGTGGCGGATACTCCGTCTCCTCCCTGCACCCCCAATGCTCCGGAACCCGCAAGTGCCGTGATATGACTCCCCGCCCCAAAGTTCTGGC
>CAYWNS010000031.1:0-20893 GCA_964459715.1 uncultured Akkermansia sp. | reverse complement strand
AGGTTTCAACTCACGCCCCCGCGTGGGGGGCGACGGGGTGATTATACACACATTCAGCATAAAAGGAAAGGAAAAAGATTCCGCGAATGGGGACAATAACAAATTTAGAAGGGAGAGGGTGCGAGGAAGGAGGGGATGACATGGAGAGAAATATTCCCGGAATAGCAAATAACAAAATACCTCTTGCCGTGTGAATTCCGGGGGATTACACGATAGAGACCGGAGATGTCAAGATACAGGGCGGGGGGAAAGAAACGGCAGCGCGAACCTCGCGTGATAGCCATGACATCACCCCGTTCGCGGTGAAGGCGAAGCATCCATGTCAGAGGATGAGGGGGGACTCTACATCAATGCCGCGAACAACGCCGACATGGATGACCTTGTCGCGACCGTGTTTCCCGAGGGGATAAAAACGCAGGCTGTCTTCCTCCGCCTCGATAATGTCTGAGAGCTGCTGTTTGAGTCGGATGAAGTCGGCATATTCGAGCACGCATTCGAACACAGAGTTTTGGACACGAGTGCCGTAGTCTTCGCAGAGCTTGGCGACACGGCGGAGGCGGCGACGCCCGGCAGGGGATTCAGTGGAGACATCGTAGCTGATGAGGTAGAGCATAAAAGTTATTTCCAGAGCATGGGAGGATACGCATCGAGAGTACCACGGATGTGCTGCGCGAGGAGACGCGCCTGAATATGCGGCAACATCCCGATAGTCATTCTTTCTTGGAGGAAAGGGTGTAACACTTCGGTCTTTTTTCGTTCCTGCCAAGTCGTAATCACGAGCTTGCGGGCATCATCCGAAAGTCGCACAAAACCACCTTCTTCTTGGACGAAGTCACGCGGGGAAAGCTGCTTGCGGTTGAGCAGAGTCAGCACGGTACGATCAGCTAGAGGGGCGCGAAACTCCTCCACGAGGTCCAGAGCAAGCGCGGGACGACCCGGTCGCTCCCTGTGGTACACACCCACGGCGTGGTCGAGACCAACAGCTTCCAGAGCCGATTTACAATCAGCGGTCAAGAGAGTATATACAAAAGACAATAGCGAATTGACCGGGTCGAGGGGCGGTCTGCGGTTTCGCGCACTGAAAGCCCATTCATTCGAAAGGAGGAAGAGAGGGAAAGCGGAGAAATAACATTCTGCGGCGGCACCTTCAATACCCAGCAATTGGGCGGCACTTGAAGCTTGACGAGCCTGCTGCACGTAGCCAGCCAAAGCACGCGCACTGCCCTGCAAAGCCGCCGCCCGCTCGCTGTAATCGCGCCCCACGCGCAGCAACACCGTGCGGGCATTGAGAATTTTGGCTGCAACGATCTCACGCGCTATAGACACAGAGGCAATGGGGTCATCCGCCAGCCGATATTGAGCACGCCGCAGCAACACGTTACCGGGAGCGTAGCCAGTAACACGACACAAGAACCTACCGTGCGGTGAACAAAACGAGATATGCACGTTGCACTCCGCACAATGTGCCATGAGCTGTGGCGTAGCCATGATATTCCACCCGAAGGTCTGTATAGCCTCTAGATTCACCAAAGGGACACGCACAATCTCGCGCCCCGGCATGCGCACGGAAACCGTCTCGCCATCCAATGCCAGCCACGTATCTTCCGTGGTAATGAAAAGCGTGTTAAGGTGTTTCTTCATGGGAATCGAGCAGTGCGGCAAACTCCGCTTTATTGAACGCAGCCACCGACCGGCGGCGGGTGAGGGGTAAACAGATGTCGACGAGCGAGCACGCGTCGCACCCGGCATGCCGCTCGGCTGACGGCAGGGTACCGCTTTCGATGAGATGTCGCGTCTCGACGATGACTCGCTCTGTTTCGGCTCGCAGTTCCGGGGTGAGCGACACCGGATGGCGTTTACGCGTGCCGTGGTAGTACAGATAGGCTTGCTCCACACGCGTCCCGTGCATTTCCTCCAAACAGAGAGCTTGAGCACAGAGCTGTACCTCATCAGCTCGATGCAGCTTCGGACGCCCATGCTTGTACTCCACCGGAGTGATGCGCGGCGGTCCCTCCACCGTGTACTCCACGGCATCCGCCACTCCCCATATCCCTAAACGTTTGCTCACCAAGTGCAGAGTGCGCACCGTGCGTATGCCATCGCGCAGGGTGCTCTCCCCGGAATCCACCCGTTCGTGCTCAATGCGACCGAATGTAGTAAGCGCATTCTCCGACCACTCACGCTCAACGTGGATGAGCGCGCACTGTCGCGGGCAGTACACATAATGCTGCAACGCCGAGATAGGGACCTCCGCGTCCTGCATCAGACCTGTTCGGTGATGTCCTCGAGCTTCACTCCCGCAGGCAGCGGTGCTATCTGCACGTCATAATCGGTGTAGCTGCGCGGTACATCTACTCCCTCCTTCTTGCTCACTTTCACGCACTCGTAGAGCTTATGCGCAGGTGCCGAACCCAGTTCACTGTCGTGCACAAAGAAGAGAACCCTGCGCATGACCATCGAACCCGCCGGACGCGCTGCCGATGCGTCGAAATCAAACATGTGTACCAACGCTTTCTTCAGTAATTCTAGGTCCGCTTCATCGAAACCTGTCTGTGCTGCCAAAAAAGGATTGATGGTACCTTTTGCCATATATAAAGCGTACGGGACTGTGTATTTACGTCCTATAGTACCCACTCCCGGAGCATTGGCACCTGTCACAGCACAACGGGTGATGGCATATTCCAGCTGTGTAACAGGATCAATGGAACGAGAGAAGGACAACTGCACCGGACCACGTACCTGCCCACAATTTATTTTCAGTCCCATTACGGCACCAAATGCACGCACATCATAGAAATTTTGACACATCCACTTTCGGGCATCATCTTCAGTTGGGGCTTTCCCACTTGCTACAATGGCTTTGTATGCACGCGCGTGTGCGTCTAGGAGCACAGATCGCTCCTTAACGTATATATCGTAACCGGTGACATCGTTCTTCGTCATCTGCACATAGTTTCGGATTTTGCGTTTTAGGCAAACATCCGTCACAATGCCGTGTCCGGTTTCAGGATCGATGCGCGGCATGTTCCCGGCATCCGGGTCGCCGTTGGGGTTAGCGTCGAGCGCATCAAAGATGAGGATGAAATCAATTTTGTTCATTTTCTTTATCAGTTGTGTTGTTTTTCTTGGTAAAGAGAGATTGGGTTTGATGGTAAAAACCTAAGGCAAAGAGACCTTGCTGCACGAGATTAAGGTGTGCAGGAAAATGATCTAGTTTGTCGCAGATTTCTTGTTCGAGTATCTCGTAGCTTATCCGCATGGAAGAAGCAGCGAGGTGGTGCCTGTGCAGGCGTAGGATGCGCGGGAAGACAGCGGCAGGAGACGCCGATGCGCTACCGTAGTACGCATCCTGAATCGTTCTGTTAATATTGGGTAGTACATCCTTTTGAACCTTTGCCAGTACGGCGAAAAAGCGACCAAGAACGTACCCCGGTTGGGTATTGTTTGTATCGAGCATAGTTTGTAGATTGTGGAAATTATAATTTCGAATCAGCCATGCTTTCAGGAAAGCACAGCGCACGTAGTTGATGTGACCGTCAGCGCGAAAACGGCGCAATATGCTCATTGCCACGCTGTTCGGGTAGGGACGTCCGCTGAGGATGGAGCGCATGAGAGCCCCAGCGGCTAATGGAGAAATATCCTCAGCGTTTCGTTCAGTCTCATCAAGGATACGCTTGGGCGTTATAAACTCCGGATCCTTGAATTTTGGGGAGCGTTTCTGCAATTGCATCGCCGCGTAATGAGCAGTCAAATGCTCCGTCCATTCAGCCAATGTCGATTGATAGAAAAAGCGAATCGAAAGACGAGAGGCGTTGGGGGAAAGACCAAGGACAAAGAATCTCGTTGCTTTCCACTCTTTCCAATCTTTCTGTGTGCCGGGGATTTTCCCTTGGGCAATCCGACTAAGCCAAGACCTCACAATCTGCACAAGTTGAGGATCCTGTGCCTTTTCAACCACGGATGAATTAAACACACTTGCAGCAAAAAGCTTGAATATTTCCGCTCTTTCACGGGGAGCATCCGTCCAAAATACCACTGTTGCATCCCCTACGTGCGCACGCTGCTTGATACCATCGCCTTGCCGGAGTAGATAATTGAGGGCACAGGCATACTCGTGTGCAACTATTTCGGACACCGGCGCATTTTCACCCTGCTCCTTGCCGTACGATTCAAATGATTTGCAATTGTATGAAACAATTTTCGCACCGGAAGATTGGGCATTGGTTACGCCTCTGATGGCGGGCTCGTGCAAAATCGCGATGGGTGCGAGTTGTCCACTTACAAGGCACACACCCCATTCAGCAGAGCGTTTTCTGTCAGCTGTGCCCTGTGTATCCCACCATGCCCGAATCTCACGTTCTTCATGCACATCAACCTCATGTCCATGCAAGCGGAATACACCATTGCATTTTGTAAAGTCGGAGATATTTTTTTTATGCTCCCGAAACACCGCAGCACACCGCGAGGGCTCCCACCTCTCCAAAAAACGGCAAACCGCACTGAACGCCTCAGAATGGATCCTTTCTTCGAGAGCAAGGTGCCTCTCTTTGAAACCCTCGAAGTAATCTAATGCCCGAGGTTTTTCTTGTGTGTTGCCAAGCAGGTAGGCCATATTGTCCCACAGAAAACAGGGATTTATCCCACTGCCCGGAGGTTTTGAATTGCCCGGTACTATCGCATCACTCATCACTGCCTTCTTCTGTCCGCTGGTAGTGTGGCGTACATCCTCAATGGCAACCAGCGTTCCGTCCCGATCTAATACGAGCCGAAACCCCACGCCTTGCACGCTCCACCCAAATCGGGGTATTTGCTCGCTATATTTGGCGAGACGCTCGTACAGTTCGTATAGCTCTTTGATAATCATGATTTATGAGAGAGTTCTACTGAGGGAGGGGATGACCATCACGCCATCCTTCAACGCCGCCATGAAGAAATGGGGGGTCGCCGTCTGCGCCTTGTGGGTGTGTGCACACACAATCTTGCCGTTCTTGTCATCTTGATAAACCATGTCGTGGAAGATGAGTCCGAAAGAACGGTTGCGATCGTGACCAGAAAGTTCATCCTGTAAACCAGACGCGTCATCCACGAGCTCAAACATCGCCGGGAACTCGCGAACCCCGAGGCAAGGTTGGTAAAAACACTGCCCTTTTTGAGCACGACGCTTGAATACTTCCAAGTGTTTTGCCACATCATTGATGCCGCCTGCCTCGTGAACCACCTCCACGTGTGCTCCAATCACATACCCCACATCCTTGAGTATGGTAGCTGCACGCTGTTGACGTCTCTCTTCGATAAAAAAGGGCGTAACCCCGGTTTTCAGCCCCTGCAGCACATCGGCGTGCGGCTTCACTGCCTTGTCACTGACTTCGTTCCGTCGCACTTGGGTCATGCGTATAGGCTTGAGCACACGGATGCGGTCGATGACCCACCGGAATTCCGGTTTCCAGTAAATGGCGGAAAGGATGCCACGCGCCGCAGCAGGTGTCATCACCTCGTAGCTCACGCGTTCAGCTTTCATCTCCGGACGCGTAAAGCACGCGTACTCTCCCCAGACATGTAGTGAAATTCCGTATGACATGGCATTCGTTAGATTGTCCTTCGGTTCCTCTCTGGACGAAGATTAGCACATTCCACACCCATGCACAAGAAAAAAATTAATTTTTCCCCATTGCGACGTTCTTTTTCTCCACACCCATACACAAGTTTCAACCCACACAGCCGCACCCACACATTCAGGAACGCCCGCGACACACAAACTATACCACACTTCGGAGAAGAAAACACGACCAAATATCGCTAGAAAACATAACTGCAGTCGATCGGTTCACGCAGCAAGCCCCTTTCTGCGTCATACCACGCGGCATCAGCCAGCATCAGGAGACCCGCAGCCTTGTGCACGGGCTCTTTCGGGAGGGCATCCCATTCCTGCGGGTACACCGAGACGGAGAACCTCTGGATTTTGCGGTAATCCTCGCGCGTGGGCATGATTTTAAGACGATCCAAGTCTAATAGACGGGTACGTAGCTCCTCTCCCTCATCGCCGTAGGGAATGATGAGATTGTGCTGACCACCCGGAATCATCCCAAATTTTTTCGCGATGAGCGGGAAATTCCAAGCACCTCCGTCAAACTCCGGCATAACCCCGTGCTCGTCCCAGTTCTGCGCATTTCCCAGTCTTCGCATCCTTGCATAAAACTTGTGGAAATACGCATCGACCACATCATCGTCAAAGACGCGTGCCATGTCTCCGTCATACTCGTAGAGAGTGTCGTCCATAGCATATGTTCCCTCACGCAAATCAGCCATGCTCGGAGGAATCTCATCCTCCTCACCCCGAAAAGAAAACACCGTACCCATGGGGAGTTCACCGTTTCGGTTGCAGCGACCGGCGGATTGAGCGAGGGAGTCCATGCCGCAGCGGTCGCGGTAAACGACCGGGAAGGAGATATCTACACCGGCTTCCACGACACGCGTAGCCACCAACACGGTGGGTTTTCCCTCATCTAAGCACCGGCAGACATCTGCCAACACCTCGGCACGATGCGCCGGGCACATCCGGGCAGATAGATGGTACAAATTCTCGATCCCTCTTTCCCTCAGTACCGCAAAGAGGTCATGCGCCTGTCGCGTAAGATTCACGATGAAGAGAGCCGACTGCGCCCCGGAAGCGAGGAAATGCTCTGCGATGTCATCTTTGCTTTGATGTCCAAGGTCTACGACATCCACGCGCTTCATCTCGCGCCGCAGACGAGATTCGAACTCCTTGCCGATAAGACTCCGCGACTCCGCCGCATCCCAGCCAATCGGGAACTTTTCCGTACGGATGAAAGCCGGTTGGGTTGCGGTGCAGAGAACCGGAGTACAACCGAATACATGCTGCAAAGCTTTGATCGTGGCGATGCAAGGAGCGAGCAATAAGGCAGGCAGGGTCTGCGCTTCATCAAAAATGATGACCGACTGCGCGATATTGTGCAACTTGCGACACCGACGATTCTGGTCAGAAAAGAGAGACTCGAAAAACTGCACGGCAGTGGTCACGACTACTGGGACATCCCAGTTTTCGGAAGCGCGCCGGTTGTCCTCATTTTCCTCACTCACGTTACTGTGGTGTTCCAGAACGTTTGCCGCCCCTAAATCTCCCAGAGCCTTTCGAAATTGGGCAGCGGTCTGTTCGATGATGCTCGTAAAGGGAATCACGTAGATGACACGTTTCTTGCCGTGCAACACCGCATATCGGAGAGCAAAACTGAGCGAAGAAAGCGTCTTGCCGCCGCCGGTAGGCACATTCAAGCGGTAAACAGGCGGCACCCCCGCCCCCTCCTCAGCCGCAGTGTAGCAAGCCGTGTGAATTTCGCGACGCAGCTCATTGACGGAACCGGACGAACCTCTCTCCTTCTCCCGCAAATACCCCTCCAACCGCTCACTCAGTGTCTCCATGGATGCACACGGCGTAGGCCAATTCTGCAACTCCCCCATGAACTGTGCCGTTGCCGTCCAATCTGCATCGACGAGACATGAATGTAGCATCCGCACCACCATGGCTAAGGCGACGGCAAGTTCCCCGTGTACTGCCCGCCGAATACACGACGGAGCATCCTGCGGTAACCTGAGGAAAGAATTCGGGTCGAGCGGCGGTAATTCGAGCTTACCTCGCAGCTCCTCCGGCATCATCTCACGCACCTCCGGGCAAATGGTCTCCTTTGCTAGGGCACCGAACATATCTGTCCCATTCGGTAACCCCGAGTGGTGACCGTAAAAAGCATACGCCATCACCATCCCCCACAGAGGAAACGTGTCCTGCGCCCACCTTGCCGCAGCTTTCTTATGGTCTACTTTCTCAACTAATTTTCCGGCAACGGAATCCCGCAGGTATCGCTGCCATTCCTTACTCGCCTTGCCCATATCGTGCGCCACTGCCAGAATGCGCCGACAGAGCACATCCGCCTCGGGACTCAGCACCTCCGGTGCGAATATCGGGGGAAACAATTCCATCACCTTCCGCGTCAGCTCCGCGTGCCCGCCAGCTCCGTACAACGGTTCCCAAACTCCGGCATCGTTATGATGCGCATATATCTCGTGATCAGATTCCTGCCCTCGCATACTCCGCATCATATCATCCGTTCTCCCCACGAGCAAGCCCATTTCGCCGCATTTACCCGTATACGTCCCAATAGACACTGGAGGTGCACAAGCGTGACACTCCGTATTTTACAGCAGAGGGGTTATGATGCGAGGTTAGGGTTTGGGACCCTGGTAAGGTTGGGGGGAGGGGGAGGAGAGGTCGAGGTCGGGGTTGTACCAAGGGGTACGCAGGTCGAACAAACCCAAAAGAGTATGGAAAATATGTTCTTGACCTACCAGCAGGTGGGAATGAGACCGCAGAGAGCGCAGAGCTTGCGCAAAGTGAGGGTGGAGTTGCTCGAATTCCGGGGAGTAAAGAAAGAACATAGCGACTCGGCAGCCGGTGGTGCTGTGGTAATCGCGCCCGCTTTCGCCGAGGGCGGCGCGCCCCCATATTCCGTCGTGTCCGAGGTATTCCCCGTGGTCACTGATGTAAAGGTAAAGCCACGGACGACCGGCGAGGAGGTGGGTGACTCGGCGGATAAACTCATCCGTGTAGTGCACCGTATTATCGTAGGCGTTATTGACGCTTACGGCGTTGTCCGCCGGGTTTTCAAAACTCGGGCACGCCGGAAGGAAGGGCGGGTGTTCCTTATCGTAATGAGAAAATGGGGTATGACTTCCCTCGTTGTTGATGAAAATGAGAGAGTTCTGCCCGCGTGGAGCGCGGCGGAGGGAGTCAGCGATCTGCGGGACTGTGGTCCAAGGGCTGCCGGGGGCATGGTAACGCTCCGAATCACAGCGCGTGAGCAAGCGTACCACCCTATCGTACTTCAAATGAGTGGCAATGCGTCTTCCGAAAAAAGAGCACACGCGGAAGCCGTGGGCAGCAAAAAGCTCGAGCACGGAGCCTGTATGGGGCTGCATGGCGGGGTTCTTTTCATAGATATCTCGGCGCGCATCGGTAAGAATGGAGATCTGGGCTTGGCAAGTATCGCAGGCAACTGAAATGCAGTTCGGGAAGTTAATCAGATGCGGGCACGAGCGCAGGAAGGGAGTCGTGTCGCGTTCATACCCATTGATACTTAAACGGTCTGCCCGAACACTTTCTCCGATATGAATCACGAGAGTCACCCCCTCGCCGCCGCGCAGGGTATGCAGAGAGGAAGGCTGCTCCGTCGGCGATGAAAGGGCCTCGACCTGCCTAATCGTGGCATGATTGTGGAAGATAGCCTCAGACCAAGCCGCCGTGAGGTCGTACACCTCACTGACCGGCCAGGAAATATCGCGGGTGCGACGTTCGGACGGAATGCACAGGCTGAAGAGCGAAGCCATCAGGACGAAGAGGAAGCCGACATTGATCAGGGCAAGGCAGTTACTGCGCTTACGCAAGGCGCGCCATACAATGGCACACAGGACGACACTACATGCGAGTATGCCAACGGCAACGAGTATATTGCTCGAGGAAAGGTAACCGAGCACCTCTTCTTCCGATGCCTCCAAAGTTTCTGCTACTACAAGAGAATTGATCCGTGTACCGTACTGGTGGTAACCGGCAATCTGGGCAAACTCCAGTGTGAAAAAGGGAAAGAGAAGGATGAGCGACCAATGCCTCAGGAGTGCCCAAAGAAAGCAGAGACAAGCAGCTGTGAAGAGGACGCAGCACGGGGTCATCAGAGGCTTGACCGAGAGATTGCACGCGAGGTAACAAAGCACGGCAACACCCAGAACTCGCCACAGTATGAATGCTCGCGGCAACCATTCTGCACTGCGTCTGCGTGCCAAGAAGAATTCCATTGCCGACAAGAGCAGGGATCCGGCTATAAGAGAACCCGCGACGGCATCCACCCCCGGTGTCCATCCTTCCCCAAAACCGTGCGTGCCCGCCACAAGTACGCACACGGCGATCATAACGACGAAGAAGAACGTACGCGTGTGCAAAAAGCGGAACATATCAAAAGTCCATACCCTGAACGGTCGGAGACTCATTCACGCACACCGCAATCACCACAGCGCGTGCCATTGTCGTGACCTTCGCAATGCCCAGAACAGTTGCCGTCGCATCCGCCCTCGCAGTGCCCGCTACAGCCGCAACTACTTATTTGTTGTGCCATCGCCTGCGCCACTTCGTCCTCTGTGGGCGCGCGCCCTTTATCAACGGCCAAGCACAAAAATTGATTTACAGTGGACAGCATGAGGTCCAGCTGCTCACGTGCTTCTAGGAAACCCTTGCAGCGGGGATTATGCATAACCTCACGGCGCAGACTATCGAACTCTGCCAGCTCCTTCTCGCCGGGCGGCATCCCCGCCGCACCCTTTTCACGCAACTGCCCGCCATATTCGCTTACCCTGCGAAGGAGTTCCGTGGCACATGCATCTTGGTAAAATAATCCTATACGAGCACGCGCCGACACCACAGCTTGGCACTTCGCAAATTCTTCCGCCAGTGCCACCGTGTGCGCTACCAACTCCGGTGATAATGTCGTTGTCGCCATATCGTGACATCATCGTAACACATACCGCGAAAAAGACAAGCACAAGGCAAGGAGAAGTCACATCTGTCCCGAATAAATTAAACGGCCAGAGTAGTGCGATGGGCAGGATGCGGAGAAACACAGAGGCGATCAAGCACGAAGTTAAGGAGTTAGGCGCAACGAGGCTGCGCAGACGGGACGGAAGTTTCTTAGGACAGGCTTGTGCTGCGGTTTCAATCGCGGATGACGAAGTCGTACGCTGCCCAAGGACGAGAGTTGCGGAGCCGGTAGTGCCACCATTCCTTGGCGTAGTTTGCGAATCCGGCTCGTTGCATAGCATCGCGCAGCAGGTACCGGTTCGCCCTCTGTTGTGCAGAGACTTCCTCGGAATCTGTAGCAGATGCGGGGTCGAGTAGGTCGTGCCTTCCTCCCATGTCTACCAATCGCCCATCCGCGAGTCGGTAGAGCGAAATATCCAAAGCAATGCCCCATGTGTGCTCCGAGCTATTGCCTATGTACCGCTTTTCGTATATCTCCTTCTTGGTGATTCGCGGGAAAAAAACGGCGCGGGTGTGCTCATCCGGTCCCGCAGCCCAAGCACGAAAGTCCCGTAAAGCACGCATCGGACGATACGCATCCCATATCACAAGTCCATACCCCTGCGATTTTAACTGCTCTGCCGCCCGCCGCAACGCCACCGCCGCATCCTTGCGCAGGATCGCACGCCTGCCCGCATAACCATCGATCGGACGTCCCACAAAGTTGTCGCTCCCTGCATATTTGAGGTCAACGCATACCCGTTCCACTACCTCATCCACGTAACAAAAATCCACAGGGAGCAGGGGCACGGGCACAGGAGACACCTGCCTCACGGGGGCACACCCCCCACCGATTGCCACACACAGCAACCACCGCACCACTCTTCCCATCACGTTCACGCCGCACTCGCTGCCTCACCCCGGCTGCACCCTATTCCGCTTGGGATTCCTGAGGCTCGCTTTCTTTCGCTTCCTGCACCTCTTTTTCTTCCTTTGCCTCCTTCGCCGCTTTCACATCCTTCACTTCCTTCTTGCTCGGTGCTTTCCTAGCAGGGGCTTTCTTTGCCGGAGCCTTCTTCACCTTCGCCTCCGTAGTGCGTCCTCCCTCTCCTGCTGACTTCCCGGTCGAGGCTTTCTTAGCTGTCTTAGCCGGTGCCTTTGCCACCACCTCTGTCACCACCTCACTTTCTTCAGGTACAACCCGACGCGCCATCGGTATGCCCGCACCGGTATAACTGACTTTGGCTTGCTCTTTGCGGCGTCTGATGTATGCGCTGCGACGCTTCCGCTTCGTGACTTTGCGATGCTGTTGACTCATCTTTGTGCGTGTTTCGTTGTAGAGCCGACTTCCGCCCGCTCGATGTTCAATGACGCGCCATTCTACAACCGGGAAGTCCCAAACGCAAGCCCAAAGTATCCTACTGACACAATTCCCCGACATCCAGCCTAGCCACGCCGCAGGCAACACCCCTCCCCGACCTGTACAGCCACAGCAAAAGCTCCCAAATCTATGCTTTGCCGTCCCCCTCCGTTAGCCCTCCACTGCGTAGAACGGAGTAGCTCGTATGACGAGCACTTGGTCTGACTCTGCCATCAATTCAGCCAAAGCGTCCTCATAGGTCATACCGGTATCCTGCATGAGTTCCTGCATTCGTTGCGCAGTAGTTGCTGAACCGTGAATGAGCCGTATGTCCGCAATGCCCGATGAGAAATTGAACCCCATCTTCAAAATGGTCCCCTGTGTAGAAGCAATGAGGGTGGAACTTATGTCCGGAATATCCCAAAATTGGGCGGCGGTACCCGTCAAACCGGCCATTTTCACGTCATCCGTAGTACTTGCCCCCATGAAATGAATGACGTTATTACTGGGACCGTCTGCGTCTTGGAAAGATATATAGAGAAACCCTTGACCGGAGGCACCGCCGCTCGTATAATAGCCCATTTCGACTACATCACTGCTACCTCCGCAATTCATTGAACCTCTCGTATAGACACTCTCATCATCGCTGCTATCCTCTGTCATCCCTAGAGCCACCGTGTCTTTAAAGGACGGCGTCAGTGCGAAATTGCCACCATTGAGACCACCCGCCGATGCAAAAATTTCTGCAGACGGAGACCCGGAAATGTGGAATCCCTTGGCCCCACCTCTAAACTTCTGCACAGATACGTAATAATCATTGTTCTCCCCTCCACCGGTACCACACGCTGGTAAGAAAAGAGCGGAGCACGCCGTGAGCAACAGACTTATTTTGCTGAAAGTGTTCATAGAGCAGAGTCGGTTCAGATATGTGACCACGCACACGATTTCATGCGCAGCGTGGTCATTCTACTATTTGCCCCGGGCATCGTCAAGGAAAAAGAAAACTTTTTCTCGTTTTTTTTTGTCACACTTCACTTTTTCCCGAGTCCGTCCCCCAAAAATCGGACGCATTTGTGATGCCAGACTCACAGAGCGCATTGTCCGTGCGGTCGGGGGAGGGGCTCTGCGATGGGTCTGCGTCGTCGAGTCCCTGACGATCGTAAAGTTCCTTGTAGAGGGGAGAAGTGGCGTAAAGTTCCTCGTGGGTACCATCGGCGATGATGCGCCCATGTTCGAAGAGGAGAATACGCTGCGCGTGGCGCAAGGTACTGAAGCGGTGAGCGACGATGAGCGTGGTGCGACCTTGGGAAAGGGACTCCAGCTCACGCTGAATATCGCTCTCGCTCTCGGCATCCAGCGAGGCCGTGGCTTCATCCAGAATGAGGATGGGGGCGTTCTTCACAAAGGCACGCGCGATAGCCACGCGCTGCCGCTGCCCACCGGAGAGACCGTTGCCGCTTTCACCCACTTTGGTTTTCATCCCCGCCGGTTGGGTGGCAAGGAAAGAGGTAACCGCCGCTGCATCCGCCGCTGTCTGTATCTCTGCATCTGTTGCCTCGGGGTTGCCCAGAGCAATATTGTCGCTTATGGTACCAGAAAAGAGCAAAGCATGTTGACCAACGAGAGAGAGTTGGTCGCGCAGGTCTTTGACACGCACATCACGCACATCGATCCCGTCAATGAGTACAGCCCCCCGGGTGACATCATAAAACCGGGGAATGAGACTGGCGAAAGTGGTTTTCCCCGCACCGCTGGACCCTACCAGTCCCACCACCTGTCCGGCGGGAATGTGCACATTAACGTCGTGCAACACCGGGTTACCGGGAGTGTACTCAAAAGAGACATCGCGGAAGAGAATGTCGCCGCTCACGCGCCTCGGAAGCTCAATAGGTTGCTGCGGATCAGGCATGGTGTTCTCCGTGGTAAGAACTTCCTGTACCCGCTGCAAGGGACCTTGCGCACCATTGAGGCGATTGAGGGTGTTGCCTGCCTTTTTCATGGAATCAAAGGCGATGAAAAGCACCGCAGCCAGAGCCAAAAAGTCCGAAAGGCGCATGTTGCTTTCACGCCCGTGCACCAGCAACACTGCCAGAGCGATCGAGGTCACCACCTCCATGATGGGAATGACCGCGCGCTGGTATTTTATCATCTTGAGAGAGTTCCGGCACAAACTGTCAGCCACGTCATTAAATTCACGGATCTGGCGGTCTTCCATGGCGTAGGCACGCACCTCGCGAATGGCTTCCAGATTTTGCTGGACGACCGTGTTAAGCCGTCCGTAATCCGTAGATGCCTGCAGGGCTCTCTTTGAGATGCGTTGACCGAAGTGGATGATAGGCCAAGCTGCCAGACCGATGAGCACCATGTCGAGTACCAAAATTCCACTTTCTCCGCTTTGAGCCATCATGAAGAGGAAAGTACAGATAGCAGTGAGACAGGTAATGGGCTGCTTGAAGAGGTCATTAGCCACACTCGTGAGAACGCTGAGAACCGTACCGGTATCGTTCATAATACGGCTGAGAATGTCCCCCTTTTGGCGGCGTTCCAGAAGGGCGAGGGGCAGCGACATCACTTTGGTGAACAGTTTCATGCGCAGGCTGGCGGAGATACGCAAACTCAGCACGGTAACAACCATCCCATTAAGCCAAATACCCAGTCCACGTACAAGGAAAACGAGCGGTAGCACCGCACAGGCCATCAGCAGCACAAGAGCGGGCTGCTCCAGTTGCATCTCCCGGAGCTGCGGCAGATATTCAAACACTTTGGGCACCTCTTCCCCCGGAGCTCCCGTGTAGAACACCACCGGAAATACGTACTTCACCATCACCGGAATGCCCAACCCACTGCTCCCCGCAACGATGAACCCGGTGAAAAGTGCGGCGATAAACAGCGGCAAATGCGGCAGCAGGAAAAGCCGCGAGAAGAAGAATGTGCGCTGCAGGATGGTGCGTATCACGTCTGAGCCTCCTTCCCCTGTCGCTCTTGGACACTCGCATCGGCACTGCGTACTTGCTCGTCGTAGAGACTGCGGTAAAGTGAACAACTATCGTAGAGTTGGCTGTGGGTGCCGTCTGCCACCACGCGCCCTTCCTCAAAGACGAGGATACGTTGTGCCATGCGGATGGTACTGAAGCGGTGTGCAATGATAAAAGTGGTATGCCCTTGAGTAAGTTCTTCCAATGCGCTCTGGATAAGTGCTTCACTCTTCATATCCAGTGCCGAAGTGGCTTCATCTAAAATGAGAATCGGCGCGTTTTTGAGGAACGCACGAGCGATGGAAACGCGCTGACGTTGACCACCGGAGAGACCACTGCCACTCTCCCCCAACTCGTACCCATACCCTCTCGGCATCTCTTCCGCAAACTCTGACACGCGTGCCCTGTCCCCGGCTTCGCGAACCTCGGCATCCGTCGCCTCGGGACGCCCCACACGAATGTTCTCCATGATGCTGTCGTGGAAAAGCGCGGGAAATTGGGAGACCAAACCGATGGCAGCTGTGCGATCATCGCGGGTGAGGTCTCGCACGTCCGTGCGGTCGATGCACACACTGCCTCGGTCTACATCGTAGAACCGGCAAATGAGATTGATGAAGGTAGTCTTGCCCGAGCCGCTGGGCCCCACCAATGCCACAATCTGACCGGGCGGTACGTGCACGTCCACATCTTTGAGCACGGGTTTCCCCGCGTTGTAGCCGAAGGTCACGTGGTTGAAGTCCACCGCCCCCTGCACGGGTTCTTCTAACAGCACGGGTTCTGTCGGCTCGGGGGTTTCACTACGCGCTTCCAGCACTGTGTTGATGCCTTGCATCATCGTGTTCATAAGCTGGAGCTGGTTTGCCACAATGGAGAGCTGCTTAACCGGGTCGTAGCAAAAATAAAAAGCTGTGGCAATGGCGGCAAATTGCTCGAGGGTGAGACCGTCGCCGCACCCTCGATAGAGCGAGTATGCCAAAGCAAAAGAGCTGGCGATTTCCACTGCCGGAGAAACCGAGAGACTCCAAGCGGTCATCTGCAAGCGACCGGTGTTGTATTTGGTAATGAGGTCATAGAGGCGGTTCGCCTGCCGCTCTTCCAAATTAAATGAGCGAACTTCGCGTTGCGCGGCGAGGGTTTCTTCTATCGTAGCGGTGATGTCCGTTACTCCTGCCATCATGGTACTCATCTTTTTAACCATCATCTTGCCCACCCACCGAACCATCGGCACAATAAGTGCACTGACCAACAAGTTGGCGAGCAAAACGGCACTGGAATTGTTAGTTAGTGCTTCATACACCAAGTACGCCGCTGCGTATAAAAAGGTGAGCGGCTGTATGATGATCTCGTTGAATACATCGACCATTCGCTCTTGCAGTCCCTTCGTAAACTGGATCACCACAGTGAGCAATTCGCCGCGTTTGTGACGATCAAAGTAGGAAAAAGAAAGTGTTTGTAGACGCGCAAAGGAGTCCCCCCACATTCGTCGCAGCATGCGCTGTCCCGCCTTGGGCAACAAATAACCGTTCAAGTATGTGCCTATTCCGCGCGCAATCATGACCACCGGAATGATCGCCACCGCCACCCAAAGCTTCGCCCCATCCATCTGCTCCGACTCCAACCACTTCAGCATCCATGCCTCGACCTCCGGCGGCAACTGCTTCTCTCCGAAGACGATGGGAAACACATTTTTGATGATGAGAGGAAGCACAAACGCCGCCGCAGCCGCCACCATCCCGGCTATAACGGCTGACAAAATGAGCCCCGTCTCGGGAAGCAAGTACCTCCGGAACACCGGAATCAGCGGTCCCAGTGCTTTCGCTTTTCCTCCTTTCCTCACTTTTTCTTCCTGCTCCTCTGACACGTTTCCCCCGCATTGTACCACGCCCTCTCCCTCGGGTCAAGCCGCGTGCCTACCGCAAACACATCTGTCCCAAATAAATTAAGGGCTTAGTGGTGGGCGATGACTTCGCGACAAGAAAACGGGGAGGGGATTAAGTACGAGGTACGAAGTACGAAGTGAGGGAGTTAGGCGCAACAAGGTTGCGCGGAGAGGGACGATGAACGCAAAGCGGGAACCTCGCGTGGGGGATACGTACCTCGTACTTTCGGCGGACGCATGCGGAGGATATTCGTCATCGCTCTACCCCAAGCGTTTAACTCATTCGGGGTAGGTTTGATTTTCGGGGGCAGGTTTGCAGATTTGCGGATTCCGGCTTGCATGTGGGACAAATCGGGGTAGAATAGGCGAGCGGGCGCATTGCGTGCTCCTGCTGCTTCCCACCTAGGGCTACGCTCATGAACATACTCGATTTTATCCGACGGAATTCCCTGCTCGTAATCATCGTCATCTTTGTTGTCGGTGCCGGGCTTGTGATGATGGACTACAGCGGCAAGGCAAGTGCTTTCTCACGTGACTTTTACATCAGGGTCAACGACACGAGTTACGACTACGCAGAAACTGCCACCCTCGGTGAAAATGGCTCGCACTTCCTTTCTTCCCTCTTTTCGGCAGCCCAAGAAATGGGAGCAGTCGCCGATTCCAACCGGGACGGAGTCGTGTCCGATGAAGAAGCTGCGGCGTTTCTGACATGGCAGCGCGAACACCCCGAAGTCGTCCTCTTCCTTCAACGCCTCAATGAGGTCTACGCAGGTTGGCACTTCGGACCGGCTAATGATGGGACTGTGAATGTGGCCATCAACCGCGCTATCCTGCATGCCGAAGCAGAACAACTGGGAATCTACCCGACGGAACCCCAAATTGACGCCTACCTCCGCTCGTTGCCCGTCTTCCGAAATGCCGACGGCTCCTTCAATACAGAGCTCTATCGCCGACTTTGCGGGTACCGTCGCGGAAATGTTAACCGTGCCCAAGAAGAAATGTTCCGCAATGTTATCGCCGACATCATGGTGTGGGAAAGCATGGCGGAACTCATGGGCAATGGGGCGGCTTTCGATACCCCAACTTCGGAAAAGCTGATCAACGCAAGCAACCAAACTGTAACCGGACGCACCGCGTGGCTTCCCGCCTCCTCTGTGCCCGCTCCCCCGGACCCCACTGAGGAGCAAATCCGTGCGTTCTGGGAGCAAAACAAGGACAGGTACAAGAGCGATGAACGTCGCATTGTCTCCGTCTACACCCTCAGCCCAGCCCCGGACAGCAACATGGATAATTTGTCTTTCACGACGGATGCTCTCATGCAGGACCTGTCTCAAGCAAATGGACACGGGCTGGATAAATTGCTCGAAGATGCCCTCAATAACCCGGAGTACGACCCCTTTGTCTATAAGCTGGAGGACGGTACTACCCACCGCACGTATGAACTTGCCACGCAGGAAGAGCTCGGTAAGGAGCTCGTCGACACAGTGAAGGACGGAGAAGGGGAAACCCCGTTGGCAAAACTTGCCTTTGAGGAAACGAGCGGAGCACCCACACCCGCCGACTATGAGGCAGCCGCGAAGGCAGGCTCCCCGGAAAAACACCTCACGATTCGCCAAATTCGCGGGTTTTACACCACAAATGATGACAAGCTGAAGTTGCTGCGTATCGAAGCGGTGGAGCCCCCGGCGACTCTCCCCTACGAGCAAGCTCGCGACCGCGCAAATGCCGACCTCTACCAACAGCTAAAAGACAAAGCCCTCGTGGAATCTGCCCACAAGCTTCTGAACGAAATGAACGCGGCTATCCCCTCGGGGGGGCTGCAAGGTGCTTTTGATAAGGCGAGCGCAGCCGGGGCAACTGTTGAGTTTTTCGGACCCATCGCCCTCCAATCTCCGGGCTCTCCGCTGCCGGAGGGTCTCACCGATACCGTCCTTCTCAGCACCCCGAGCGGTAAACTTACCGAACCGGCAATCTTGCCGGATGGAGCGCGTATCAGCGTTGTAACTCAGCGTACGGTGCCGGATTCCCCCGCGCTCACCATGCAAAGACGACTCTACGCGATGCTCATGCTGAATGCCCAACTACGTAGTGATCTCATGCGTGATTGGCAGATCGCGGCATGGAATCGCTTCAATGTTTTGCTCTCTCACTACGTCAAAACTGCCGGGGCAGCCGAGTGATCCCGCATGTCCTTCCCCGCACAGACAAAGTTCATCGTAGGCAATGAAGCCTGCGAACGTTTCAGCTTCTACGGCATGCGCAGCATCTTGGTGCTGTACATGGTCAGTGAGCTCGCCATGAACGAGAAAGAAGCGGTGGAAGTAAGCCACCTCTTCAATGCGTGTATCTATATCCTCCCCCTCCTCGGGGCTTGGGTGGCTGACTGCTTTTTCGGTCGTTACCGGATGATCCTCTACGTCTCGCTCTTTTATTGTCTGGGGCACGGCGTCCTCGCTACCTCTGATCTCGCCGACAGCATAGAATCCCGCCGCTGGATACTCTTCACCGGTCTCGCGCTCATCGCTTTCGGAGCCGGTGGCATTAAGCCCTGTGTGTCCGCGTTCGTGGGCGACCAAGTGGATGAAGCCGACAAACGGGTCATGACGCGCATCTACGCCGCATTTTACTGGTCCATCAACCTAGGGTCTTTCTTTTCTTTCCTCGTGATCCCGTGGGTGCGGCAAAATTGGGGGTACAGCTGGGCATTTGCCATACCCGGCGTCTTTATGGCTCTCGCCACCTTCATTTTTTTGTGCGGACGCAAGACCTACCACCACCGTCCCCCTTCTCAGCCGCATTTCTTCCCCCTGCTCTGCGCGTGGCTCCTCTCCGGCTTGCCTCACGCCGAACAGCGATTCGGTCACGACGCTGTCGCACGCGCCAAAGCTACACTGCGCACCATCGGGCTATTCCTCCTAGGTTTACCCTGCGTAGCGGGGACCTTGGTTTTGGCGGCTTGGGGTGGAAGTTCCCTCGCTCGACTTCTGGGAGCATCCCCCGCCACAGCAAATTTATGCGCTCTCCCCGCTGCCCTGTTCTGTCTGCTCGCTTTGCTCGTGCCTTGGTTGCGTTCCGGCACCGCGCGCGGGAAAACAAGCTTTGTCGGCTGCGCCGGGGCTGTCCTTTTCCCCTCCATTTGCCCTCCGGAAGCCGCTTACTCGCCCGCCCGCCTAGAGGAAGCCCGCTCTTTGCTGCGTATCCTCACCGTCTTCCTCCTCATTATCCCCTTCTGGAGTCTCTTCGACCAAACCATGTCCAGCTGGGTTCTCCAAGGTGAAAAAATGCAAGCCCTCGTCTTCGACAACGGCAGCCTCCGTTTTTCCTTCGGGGCAGAAGAAATGCAGAGTTTTAATCCTTTGATTATCATGGTCTTTGTGCCACTGATCACCCTGTTTGTCTACCCACACATCGGGCGTTGGGCTGCCCCTCTGCGGCGCATGGGCTGTGGCATCGTCCTCGCCGGTATTTCGTATGCCTGTGTTGCCGGTATACAGTGGCTGCTCGATGCCGGTGCGCAACTTTCCATCCTCTGGCAATGTATCCCCTATTTCCTGCTCACCATTTCCGAGATTCTCGTGAGCACCACCGGGCTCGAATATGCTTACACCGCCGCCGGACCGCATCTCAAGAGCATCGTCTCCGGTTTCTGGTTCCTCACCAGTACCCTAGGCAACTTCCTCGTCATCTACCTCACCTCCCTCGTCACTGACCCCGCTTCTTGCTCCACTTTCCTCATCTACGCTGCTCTCAGCCTCTTCTTCGGTCTCCTCTTCCTCTTCGTGACCTCCCGCCGCTTCTTCCCCGCTTCCACTCCCTAACAGCCACACCTATCCCAAGAAACTTCTTCGCTGCGTACCTCGTGCTTCCCATTTTCCCTAGTACAAACTCACACCTGTCCCAATAAAATTCCCAAAAAAATGCTGCGATGCTAATCCCCATGCGGGTTGCAGACGCTCTGCGTACTGAGAGGGCTTCATCTTCATGGGTGCATGGATTTATCCCCCTCGCGAGGTTCCCGCTCTGCGTTCATCGTCCCTCTCCGCGCAACCTTGTTGCGCCTAACTCCTTCACTTCGTACTTCGTACTTCGTACCTCGTACTTGATCA
>CAYWNS010000030.1:0-21311 GCA_964459715.1 uncultured Akkermansia sp. | reverse complement strand
TTACCGGCTTTAGGAGTGGTTTGCTTCTTCATTCCACAAAATTATACGAAGAGCGTAAAATTTTCGAAAAACACCGCCATGTTAATCCCCACGCGGGTTACAGACGCTCTGCGTACCAAGGGGGCTTCAACCTCACGGGTGCATGGATTTGATTCCCACGCGTTGTTCCGGCTTTGCTCCTTCCACCTCCCTCTGCGCAACCCCGTTGCGCCCAACTCCTTCACTTCGTACTTCGTACTTCGTACCTCGTACTTGATCACCCTCGTGTCTTCCTGCCGCAAAGTCACCGCCCACCACAAAGCTCGTATTTTTCTTGGGACGGCTGTGGTTGGCGCATGGGGCGTATCCCCATTTTTTTGTAGAATTTGAGAGAAAAAGCTTGCATCCGGGCGAAAAGCGGTGTAGCATACGCCCGCATTCCCGTGCGGGGGAGTTGTACAATCCGGCGTAGCTCAGCGGCAGAGCGGGTGACTGTTAATCACTAGGTCGTTGGTTCGAACCCAACCGCCGGAGGCAGGTGGGGTGCGTCGCAGGTGCGATGTGGGCGGCGGTGAGCATGGTCGGGGCATCAATTGCGGTACTAGTGCGCTTTCGGCAGGGGGTAGGTACGTGCTGCACGTGCACGAGTGAGTGGCAGTGAGTTCCTTGGACATCTTTGTATAGCGGTGGACGCGGTTGGTTTGGCTGTGCGGGATGATCTCATAAAAGATACCTATGTACTTTTTATGTCATAAAATTACGCGATTAGATTGTTTGGTTTGGGGCTTTTGTATGCTGTGGGGAGTATATCTATGGTTTCAGAAAGATGGATGATGATAAAAATTTCTGTTGAAAGAGCGTGGAAGAAGGGGCATAATATGAGCATGCAAGGCGGGAGAATAAGTCCGTGGTGCATTTACTTTAGATTGGCGGGAGTACCGACAGTTATACATCCGTCGTCGTGGTTGGTGCTGCTTGTGCTAGGTGTTATGGCTATCTCCCCCGGGGGAACGTCCGGCGTGTTCGCGGTTGCGTTTTTTGTAATCGCCGGGATGCTTTGCTTATTGGTACACGAATACGGGCACGCGTTGACATGTCGTGCGTTTGGTGGAGGCAATTCGGTGATTCAAATAGCATCGCTCGGAGGATTGACAAGGAGTGAGTACACGCCGCCGACACGACTCGGGCGCATACTGATGGTACTGGCGGGTCCGGGGGCGTCGCTGGCTTTGGCTGTGGTAGCCGGGGTGGTGTTGGGGGCGATCATCGGGGATGTACAGGCGGGGGTGCTCTTCTCATTAGTTTCCCCGCTCACGAGTACTTGGGGTGATCCGTGGCTGTTGCAGCACGTATACATGCCTGTGCAGAGAGCTGTGTACGAGGGAAGCTTACCTCAGATGATATTTCTCGGTTTTGATATACTTTTTTTCGTATGTGTGTGGTGGAGTTTGTTCAATCTGGTACCCGTATTTCCGCTGGATGGGGGACAAGCGTTACGCCTTATCAGTGGAAACGATCGATTGACAGCGCGTGTGGGAGTAGCAGTATCGGCTGTCCTGCTGGTGTGGTTTCTGGTCGATAAAAACATTTACATGGCAGCTTTTATGGCATATTTTTTGTATTTGAATTGGCAATACATGAAGTCCATCGACACGTAGAGTGCTTTCATGTTTCAAGGTACGTCAAGAAGCGAGGATGAGGATCTGATTCTGCTCACTGAAGAAGTTGAGCAGATGAGGCACGCGCCGGGGACGTTTCGCGGGGAGCTCATTCTCTACGCGCGGGAACTGATGTCCGCTTTCGAAAGGTGCGGGTTCACCAATGTTAGGGAAGTGAGGGCGGATACAGCATCAAGTGGACCGCATTACGCGGCCGTGTACGGGGGAAGAAATTGCTATATTTGTCTACAGAATGAGGTGTCAAATTATGTGGGGCTTTCACCCATCAGCAACGACCAGTGTGACGCGTGTGATGTGTCGAATACGCGGCGCGATGTCTACTACTCCGCATTGCTGGAAGAGAGCGGGAAGCTCTACCTTTACCGACCGGTGCGATTGAAGGTGAAGGGCAGATGGTTGGGGGAGGACAAAGCACTTGAGCAGTATTTCACCCTAGGAAAATGCTCCCGATTAACACGGTTTCGGGCACTGCTCGGGGGATTTTCCGAATACAAACTAGCGCACTTCTACATACCGCTTGTGCGCGAGGGGGGACTAATGGCAAGTACGAGCATCAAAGGCTTGGGGAGCCTCAGAGAGCCCCCGTTGGCATTGGTCTGCCGGATGATGTTCCCGCACTTGTGCCTGTTGACCACGCAGGAGGAAGACAAACCGCCTGAGGTGACTCGTGCATTCTTTTACTACGAACACCGGACTTATACTGAGTTAGAACTCATTCGACGCGTCGGAGATGAACCCACCTGCGGTTGGGTGGAGCTCATGACAGCGCACGGGAGTATGCTGTACGCGGAATCTATGGATGCGGCTGCCCTGCCCACAAAATTACGTATGCCGCTGCGCTACACGTGGAGTCTCAGTATGGTAGCGGAGCGTATCGCTCTCTTGCCTTCGCCTGTCACTGCCAATTCGGAGGCATTCTTTGAAATCGTGCGTGCTGAATATCGTCAGGAGCACGGAAAGGAGCTGCCGGGAAGTTATGGTGAAAATGTTTCATCGGAGGACTTTCTTCACCTATACCAAGTTAAAGAGCGACCGCGTACCATGTTGATCGGGCGCATCGTTGCCCTAGCGACGGAAAAAATATTCATGCAAATGCATACCGTGGCTACCGTTAAGGTGATAGAAAACGGCGATGAAATCATGCTCAAACTCATCATCAGTCCCGAATTGCTCAGCGATTATGCGCCGGATGTGGGGAATGTCATCAGTACGAGTGGTGTACTCCAAGCAGTGCCGAGTGAAGCATTGCACAACAGAGTATTGTGGCACACAGCTCCTGCGCTGGGGGGAAAAAAACAGGTGACACAGGACTGGGACAATGCGCGGGAAATGTACGAGAGCTCGGCCCCTTACTCGATAGGTGCAGCTGTGGCTGCTGCAGCCTTTGTTGCCGCCAACTGGACGGTTGAAGCAAACATTGAAAGAAATAACTTTGCGCGTACGGTTCCGACGATCGTTGCCATGAATCGACCGGGAAAATGTTTGCTGGTGCTGCAAGATACGATTATCAATGGGCACAAGCCGGACTTCCCGTTCATCGGTTACGTGGACGAAATGAGGAAGTATGTGCGAGCAAAGTACACGCTAGATGCGAGCGTATGTCACGCCTACGTGATGTTAGATTTCGTGCCGGAATATAACCACTACAGGGTGAACATGAAACTCGAACCGGCTATCCCCGGAGTCCGCAACAACATTTCTATCGTCGATTGCCCTCTCCGAAACGGGAATCCTTTTTTACCGAAACCCCTTGACCATGTGAACTTGCAAAGACTCGATGAGGTTATGGCGGCTAAGCTCATGCGTCGGGCCTTTGAGCGCGGAAAGTGGCATGAGTTTGCCCCATGGTTGCGAGAGGAGCTCGTGTACACGACGGAAACGACACGCATTGCTCGCTACGTCGGAAAGGTAGATTTCCTTCGTTATATTTGCGAACGAATTGCGGGGTGGAAGAGGGGCGGCGCGTGGCGGCGACTCTCATTTTCCACCGGTACCGTGCCGGTGGATGGGGTACAACGTCCGGCTTTTGCCCTGCATGATCAAGGGGAAGTTGCCAACCTGACAATTTTCGGTAACAGCTACGGCATGATCGGTTCGATGCGTTCTCTGCCCGCTTCCTTCTTCCCGCTCTATGAAGCGAAGAACCTGCCCCAATGAAATAAAGACTCAGTGGTGTGAAAGCCATTGCCCACCACACATGCCCGCCGCAATTCCTCTAGAGTGATATGGCAATGGCTGCGGCTCCGTTGCTGGGGCAGGAGACAATGGTGGCATGGACGGTGGCATTCGGGTACATCTGAGCGATAAGCTCACAATACGCGTTGAGCTGAGCGCAGTGTTTTTCCTGCAGCCGCGAGAATTGCTCCTCCGGGGAAGCACCGAGGCGAATATCCGTCTTGAAATCGATGACGTGGGCATCGGTGACCTGCCCGTCGGCTTCGGTGAGGATGAGGCGATCGATCGTGCCCGAGACCCACACGTCCGTACCCTTTTGATGACGAATGGCCTCAATTCCTTGTTCCCTGTAGACGGACAGACCCTCGCGGCGGGTAAAGAGGTCACGGACGGAGGGCTCGTTCAGGGCTGCCGCCACCAAGCATTCTTCAGGCGACTGCGGGTGCGCTACCCAATCCGGTAGCCGGACATCATCCAGCCACTCAACTTGCTCAAAAAGTGCGTGCACGTCCGTCCCGAATTGCGCCGCTTCAAGATTCACTCGGGGAGCACTCGACTCGGTGCCCGACGAGACGTCTGCCTCTTTGGACGGGGTGGATTTTCTGCGACGCTCAACCGGTGGACCAAGTGGAACACGTTTATTCACAGTCGGTTCCTTCCGCACCGGCATACTGTCGACCCAATCCTTCGTTCCCCACTCGAGCTCCTGCGAAGAATCATCCATCGCGAGGGCATCGCTGATAAGTTTTGAATAAGAACCGGCTTTTTCATTGGGATTCAGCAAGATATAATTTGCGCGTTTTGCTCGCGTGACTGCCACGTACAGCACATGGAGAGCCTCCTTCATCAGTATTTCTCTGCTGCTTTTAACCAACTGATGATACGGAGATTCCGGAACATCCTCATCATTCACCCCGGGGTTCAACACCATTCCGGTTACCTGTGCCTGATCCTTTTGATGCTCTACCTTCTCAAAAAAGGGCACACCCCTGCCGTAGAGAGCATTAGAACCACTGAACGGGAGAAAGACTGCGTCATACTCCAGACCCTTGCTCTTGTGGAAGGTCATCACGTGGATACAGGCTTCGGCAGGGTGTGCCTTTGTGGAGAGATTGCCGATGTGAAGGATCCAGTCATCGAGCGTGCCTCCATCCGCATCAAATGCCCGGGCTTCATTCAGCCAATCGTGCGCCGTCATCTCTTCGTACCCCGGTCCTTCAGGTGCTTGCAAGCCATCCGTAAGCAACTGCACTACCCGAGCATAGCCCTCCGCGTCCAATAACCCGCGCCACCGTCTCCATACCAGACCATCGGGCACACCCGTGTCGGTGACATGGAGTGGTGACAATCTAGCCATCGCGAGGCAATGAGTACTCGTGGGGTGCTGCAGCCAACAGAAAAAGTGCAAGAGACACTCCCCGAGCAGCGAAGAACTGCTCAGATTTTCATCTGACATCGAGATGACGGGCAAATCCGGGTGACAATTGTGGAACCACCGACAGATAGAACGAACCGCATCATTGCTCCTTACCAGTATTGCCACGGAAATCTCTCTTTCCTTAAAGTGCAGCTCGTTGGTCAAGATATCGGACATCTGTTCGCACATCGTATCCAAGATATTACCCGCGCCATCTTCCCGGAGTTTCGCTCGTTCCACACGCACGTACCCCGGCGCATCCTTGGTCGCGCTCCCTTGAGCCACCGAGTGGGACGTAAACTCCCCGCGTTGTTCACCGCTCAAGTAGGGCAACTTTTCAAACAGCTCATTGACAAAACCGTAGCGGATTCCGTTGACCTCTTTTTTTTCACCCATGATCGCTTCCGTGCTGCGGTAGCTCTCCCTTTGCGGGGAGAATTGCAGGGCATGCCAACCGTCCTCATTGCCCCTCAGGTAGGAAAAGAGTTGCGGTGTTGCCCCGCGCCACCCATAAATGCTCTGTTTTTCGTCCCCGACTACAAAGATGCTCCGTTCCGCGCACAGGTGTTCTTCGTCCTGCGCTACTTCGTCGCGTATTTCCTCGAGTAAAACTTTGAGAGCACGCCACTGCGCCGGGGAGGTATCCTGAAATTCATCGAGCATCCAGTGGTCCAACTGCCCGTCCAGTCGGTAGGCTATGTCCGATACCGCTCCCGGGTTGCCGTCACTCAACAACTTCTCAGCCACTAACCTCGGCATATTGTCAAATACCAACTTCCCCGATGCCATGACATCCCGGTCGTAATGCTCTCCGTATTTTTCCATCAGACGCAGCATCGCCCGCGTCCTGCGAACCACGGGCATCCACGTCACCACATCCCGGGTTAACCGGATGATGTCCATGAGTTCATCGATAGCGCGAACTCCGGAGAGACCCCTGTACAGGTAAGGACCGAGGGTCTTGCTGATGAACTTGGTATCTCGTTTGCCATCCTGAAAATAGGATTGCAACTTCTTCACAACGCTTTTACAACCATTCACCACTATTCCGTCGAGTTTCCCCGGGGACTTCCCCTTCCCACGCAAAGCCTCCGCCCTTTCCTCTATCTCCCCCTTCCGCTCATCCAGCAAGCCTTCGATACAGCGTTTTTCGGAAGCAGGGTTTCGGTCTTTTCGAAGTTCTTGTAACACCCTTTCATCATCAAAACCGAATACCTCGATTTGCCCCCACACCTTTTGCGCCGATTCTTTGGTGTTCCGATAAAGGGTAAAGAAGTCCGCTACATTCTTTTCCAAGACAGAAAATATCGTTCTCGTGCTTTCCTCGGCGATATTTTCGCAGAGTTCGAGGAGTGCGCCTTCATTTTCCGGTTTACTCCCTTGGTCGATCATGGCACGCAGAGCGGCTTTCCGCATCTTCATCTCCTCCGCTTCCGACATCAGCGAAACCTCCGGAAAACCGAGACGTAGGCAATTGGTGTTCACCAGCTTCGAGAAGAAGCTATCTAAGGTACAGAGGTGGAGATGAGGAAGCTTACGGACGAGCTCGCGGAGCAACCCACGAAACTTCTCTTGGGTCAGCTCCTCTTCCCGTATACCATCCGGACAGAGACGCACGCCGGAGTGACCGGAGTCGTTCAGAGTAGAGAAAACGCGCTCCTTCAGTTCTTCCGCGCCGACTACCGATTCCGCCCCTTTCGCGAGTGCCTGCAAGATTTTTCTCTTGAACTCGCCCGCCGCGTTTCTGGTGAATGTCAAGGCAATCAACCTTTCAGGGGCGTAGCCGAGTGCCAGCAGTGATATAAAACGAGAGGCGAGTTTATACGTTTTGCCCGTACCGGCAGATGCCGCGATGATGTTACTCGTAACCGGTTTCATAATATGTCAGAGTGGTGTTCAATAAATCAGATTTCTTCTTCCGTCGCGTTTTCCGGTTGCCCGACGTTGGTATCTCGGAGTGTGCGGAAAAGTCGACGTGGGTCTTCGTAATACACTGTTTCTGAGAATGACACGGAAGATGGGTTACCACCGAGCATTTCGGCAGAATATAAGCATTTGCCCTCACGCATGAAGCCAATGGCACTTTTTACCCACGTCATCGCGTTGGCGAGCAGCTCTTCATCCAACGGAAACCCGTGATAATCTGCGTCGCCGGAGCGTGGCAAGTTATAGTAACCGACTTCCGGCACGGACGGAGGCATATCATGTGATATTTTCGACGGATTATTCATCACCCACCAAGCATACATGGGTAGTTGAACATCAATCCAGCGGGATAGACGCTCCTCTTTCGCCTTTTTGTCTATGCCCGCAACCAAAGGGAATAGGTTCTCATCCATCAATTCCACGAATTTTTCCGGATGAGGTAACACCTCGAGATGTTTCTTATCGGGTGTATGTCCGTGTGTTTTGTAATCAATGATGCGGCATTGCTTGGTCTCGGGGTGATAATCGATTCGGTCAATCCGCATCTCAACAGGCACCGACGTACCGTCCGATAGCTCAATTTCCCAATCCGACACCTCGTGTTCGCACTTGCGGCACTCCCAGCCATCGGAAATTTGCTCGTGATGCCACTCTAGGAAAGCAGGTAATCCTCTTCTCTCAAACCGATTTAATCGAATTTTTACCATGGATGGCAGCCGGAAACCATACTGCTCCTCGGCTGTCTTCCATAGTTTCTCTTTCGCCTGCTCCTTCATGAATTCGGGGGACCGGAGGTTCTCCTTTTTGTTAAATGTACGACCGATATATTCCAGAACAGTATGTACGAGTGTGCCGTACTCTGCCGAGTTTGCCTCTATTTTGTCCTCTTGGTATACATCCCAAGGTGAGAGACCGAGGGCATATTTTGCCCAGAAACGCAGGGGACATTTCAGGAACGCCGTAATTTCCGAAGGAGTGAAGCGGTGCTCGGGTTGAGCGAAGCAATTTTCCCAGTGTGGAGCGAGCTGCTCTGTCACACATTCCATCCCGCCGGGGGAGGACACCGTCCCCTCCACATCCAAGGTCCAGTTGGCACTGTAATTTTTTGTGTCTTCGGCAGGTAGGTCATCGAAGAGATACTTCACCCGCTCGGTCAGCGCGTCCTCCCCGCAGTGATAGAGAAGTGGGGATGGACTTACGGGTGTCCCCGTGCCATCCGCCGAACTCTGCGAAAGGATAATCCGCAGTGTATTCGACTCACGGCTCATGAGTGCGGACAGCATGAAGCAATCCCGCGCCTCTCGCGCCCGTGAGCATGGCATGCCCAGTGCGTCCCGCAGTGAGTCCGGTAGGAAGGGGTCCTCCGGTAGAGCCTCCGGGACACAATGCTCATGCATTCCCGTAAGCAGCGTGAGTTTGCCGTCGGTGTAGGTCAACTCTCGCCACCCGAGCGCGTCTAAGTGCGTTCCCCACCGTGTGCTCTCACTTTTCAGCGTAGGCTGTTGGCTGAGTGTAGATTCGATGAGAGCCCACGCCCGGAGCGGGGAGCACGGTTGCTGCTCGAGGAAGAGCGCGAGCTGCCCGACCTGTTGAGCCATCGTCGCTGCCGCTTGAGCGAGAGCACCTGTCGGGTAGGTTCTGCGAAGGCGACCCTGCAGCGTTCGCAGTCCCTTCGCGAGATTGTCCTTGCACTGCGCGATAAACCGCAGCAGCCACGTCACAGCTTCATGAAACTCCGGCTTGCGTAGTTTGCCGATAAACTCTACCTCGTGCCCCTTCCCGGGCAACTTTTTCTCGGTATCCATCAGCTCCGACAACTTTTGCAAGTCACCGGGTATATAAAACGAAATCAGTTTATCCAGAAAAAAACCAAAACTGTACGAATCAAAGTTTTCTCCCCCCGCGAGGCGTTGGATTGCCGTATTGCGCAACACGGGCTCCATGAGGAAGAGAGGTAAGCCCTCCTCGGCGCAGCAGGCAGTCGCCAGCAGCCCGGGCAGTGCCGCTAGGTCCGTGGTTTGGAAAGCTCGTCCTTCCGGCACATTCACCTGCCACTCATGGCGGGCGAACTCTGTCACCAGCGATGGAGTAAAGCTCGCGTCACAGACCCCTAAGATAACCTCATCTGAGCTCAAACCACTCTCCGCAACTTCGCAAATGGCTGCCTCTGCTAGTTGCTGCGCGGAGTTAGTAATAATGATGTCTTTCCCCTCCTTGAGCTTACGGGGCAGGAGTCGCTCCGCCCAGCATTCCGGCTTCGCACAGCCGAAGTCATCGAAGGTATCCCTGATCTCCTCCGGAGCATTGACCCATATCCTGACCTGCCCGGCGTAGTTGCGCAGGTAGCGGCGTATCTGTGCGGAAAGCTCCGGCACACACGCTAGAATCAACGTCGGGGATGGCTGCGCTCCGGCGTTCTCGATGAATCGCTCACGTGCTTTCCGCCCCGGCACACGTCCCCGGCTTTCCAGCTTCTCATCCACCTGGTCGAAGAGAGCCTGTATGACATTCCAACGCCTAGTTTCATCACTTTCCAGCGGCTTCCAACGCTGCATCAAGTCTGTCGACATACCCTCAGAGTCGCTTATGCGGCGCAGCAGCTCCGCGATGCTCATATCTGCCTGTTCCAGTTGCGATTGAAGTTGCATCAGACGGTTCGCCGTCGCGACTGCCCACGTCTGCGTTTGCTTTTGCTCTCCCCGTTCCGGGCGTGGAAAGAACTCCCGAAAGTCTTCTGTCGCGTCGTCCGCCGTGAGTACCTCCATCCATGCCGCCAAGGTTTCGATCTCGTCCGCAATTTGCTTATCCGTCGGGGCAATGAGCAGCCCGAGCAGTTTCGTACGCGGCATGAACAGGGGTTTCCCCGCTTTCTCCGCCATGCGCTCGCGCAGACGCCGCCCACTCTGTGCTGTTGGCACAACCACCGTTGCCCGCCTATACGCATCCGGCTCTCTCTCCGCGAAATTGAACAACTTATCCGCCACTAACTCCAACGCTGATTTATCCCATCCAATGAACTCTATTTTCGGCTCGCTCATAATCCACCGTGATCATACCACAGTGCATGCTGCCTTGCAAGGGAAAATACAGCGCATCACGTCTGTTCAACCACACCCGTCCCAATAAAATTCCTGAAAAACGCTGCAGTGCTAACCCCCATGCTGGTTACTGACACTCTGCCCACTAGGGCGGCATGACCTCACAACCGCATGGATTGGGGTTCCACACGTTGTTTTAGCTTTGCTTCTTCCCAACTCTCCTGCACAACTTTGCTGCGCCTAACTCCCTCACTTCGTACTTAATCACCCCTCCGTCTCCCTAGCGCAAAGTCATCGCCCACCACTAAGTCTTTAATTTATTCGGGACAGCTTTGTTTAGTGACGGGTCCGCCCGTCGTCCCAGCCGGATTGCTGATGACGCAAGCGGCGTCGTTGGCTTTCTTCTTGCTCTTTCTGGCGAGAAATTTCCTCTTCCTCGGGGTCTACGGCTACCTCTTCTTCTTCGGGAACATCCTGCTCATCCACGATGATGGGTTTGGGAGCTTCGTGTTTGAGCTCCGCTTCGATACTCGGGCGTGCGGTGTTGAAGAAGGTGCGCACAATAGCCGCCGCTACATGACCGCCGGATATGCGCTGGTGGGGGCGTCCCTCGTAAAGAGCCGCATAGGCATAACGCGGGTTATCTGCCGGTAAGAAGCCGGCGAACCAAGCGAGGCGGCAGTCATCCGACGGGCGACCCCACTGGGCCGTCCCCGTTTTCCCGGCATTAGTGACCCAGCTGAGGGCGGCGCGGTGCCCGGTGCCGCCGTTTACCACTGCTCGCATTCCTTTGCGCACAGTAGCGAGTGCCGCCGACATATCAGCCAAGTTATTTTGCACTTCGGGGGTAAACTGGAAGACCACATTTCCCTGAGGGTCAAGCACTTGACGCACGAGTTGCAGTTTGGGCAAGTAGCGACCGTTGGCAATGGCTGAAATCGCGTGGGCTACTTGCAGGGGGGTAGCCAGCAGAGCTCCCTGCCCAATGGCGAGGTTAGCGGCGTCACCCGCCATGAACCCGCGTCCATAATTGCGGTTCATCCAAGCCTCGTCCGGTACGTTGCCTGCCTTATCGGCTAAGGGTAAACCAGTGACAGAGCCGTAACCGAAGCGACGCGCCGTTTCGCAGAGACGCGCTGCCCCGATGTGCCGCGGCTTAAGCGTTGCCGCCACTTGGTACATAAACGGGTTATTCGAAAGGATAATAGCTTGCACGCAGTTAATGTTGCCGGAAAAGCCGCTGTGGTTACGGAAGCGGTGATTGCCGATCGTGATACTCGGAGGGCAGTATATCGTGTCATTTTCCGTGATCACGCGGTAACGCAGGGCGGAGGCGATAGTGATCGTCTTGAATGTCGATGCGGGTGGGTAGACCCCGGCGAAAGCGCGGGAGACGAGAGGCGTGTTTTTGTCCGAGCGCAACGCATCGTAATCCTTCTGCGAAATGGAAGGTATGAACGCGTTGGGGTCGTAATTTGGGACGGAGGCGAGCACGAGTACCTCGCCCGTGTTGACATCGACCAACACGAACGCCCCACGCCCCAGCGTATTTTCTCGCAGCGTGCGTTCCGCGAGTTTCTGCCACTCCATGTTGAGAGTCGTGACAATCGTGTGACCGGGGCAAGGTTTTTCTTGCAGCTCATCGAGTATCTTATTGCCCTCTTCATCGAACATGAGACGCCAGATGCCGGGGCGACCGGTCAATTGTTTGTTGAAGAATTTTTCCAAACCGAAACGACCCTCGCGGCGTTCAAACACGGGGTCATTGTGGTTGATGGGACCGGTGGGAAGTTTAGCGGGGGAGCCGGTATAACCGAGGATATGGCAGGCACTTTCCTTAGCGGGGTAAGAACGCAGGTACAAGCTCATTAGCATTCCCTGTTCAATTTTCCCCGCCTGCTCCCGCATCTTTTTGGAAAGCACACTCTGACGGACGGAGGGACCTATGGGTAGCGGCAGCCAACGGCGTTCTTTGTAGTGGTTGAGGAGTTGCTCATCCGTCTTTTCTGTGACCTTGAACCCAGCCGCTTGAAAGTTCGACATCACCCGCCGCCCAATCCTCACGATCTCAGCATCGCTCGATTCCGACACGAGACGGTAGTCTACGGCGGGTTGGTAGGCGACCTCCGAGCAGGCATAAATGCGACCTTCGCGGTCGGTGATGATACCGCGCGGGGCAGGGATGGTGAGCGACATGGTGCGGGCATTTTTCCGAGTAGACGCGTATGCCACGCGTGAAGGGTCGTGAACCGAGGGATCATTGTTCACTTCTAGGGGAGCACCTCCTACCGGAGTATGCACCGGCGGCGCGCCACTTGTAACAGGTTCCACACGCAACGGCGATGACACGTCCATGTTGGCATTTTCGTTGTCATCCTGCTGCACGCCTTCGACATGCGCCGGAGCGTTGTCTTCTCCCCCCAGTTTCACCGTTTCCACTACGTCCTCATCTTCTTCATCCACGGGTACCGCGCTCTCATCATCCGGGATGGCGGTGGGTGAGACGTACATCGGCGGGGTCACCGGTGTGGGAGTTTGGGCATGGGCATCGCACCACAGAGCCAAGCCGCAGACCCACAACGCCCACCCCCCGAACGCCAGCGTGAGGCGGAAAGCTTGCGCGGCGGCGCAACGAGCGACGGGTGCCGAACGGGTCACAGCAGGACGCGGGGGAACGGAGCAGGGAGGCGGCGGCAGAAGCCGTGTGCCCGGCGAGCTTGTTGCGTGGACTCCCCGAATCTTTCCCGGCGCGTATGTGTGGCTTGGAGATTGGTGCATGGAATGAAAAGACTAAAGCTCTGCTGCAGATGCCCGTAACTGCTGAACCGCTCGGGACAACGACGGCATATCTTCGATGGAAATGACGGTAGCTTCCTTGCAGATGCGCGCCATCATCCCGGCGAGTGTCTTCCCAGGTCCCATCTCGAGGAAGAGACGATGTCCCCGCGCAATGATATCCGCCATAGAAGCCGCCCAACGCACAGAACCGCACACCTGCGCACCGAGCACCTCCCGGATGTCCTCCACACTTCGCACCGGTACAGCGGCGTAATTGCTATACACGGGCACGGTGGGCATCTGCATGGACACCGCCTGCAGCTCCGGCAGTAATTTCTGTTGCGCTCTCTTCATCAAGCGACTGTGGTACGCCCCGGCTACATTCAGCTTTTTGGCGAGCTTGAAACCTGCGTCTCGGGCGCGTGCGACCGCGAGGTCCACCCCTTCCTGCGTGCCGGATACCACCACTTGTCCCGGACAATTGTAGTTGGCGACGTCCACACCACATTCATCTGCAAGGGCTTGTGCCGCATCATCCGAGCCGCCGATGAGAGCCGCCATCGTGCCGGGTGTGGCTTGGCAGACCTCTTCCATGAGCTCTCCGCGTTTCCTCACGAGGCGAAGCCCTTCCCGTATGCTGAATGTCCCCACAGCTGCGTGCGCGGTAAACTCGCCGAGTGATAGCCCAGCCGCTGCTACGGGTTGGATGTCAATCTGCTCACAGAGCATGCGGTAGATGACGAGTCCGTGCAGGAAGAGAGCCGGTTGGCAGTAGCAGGTGCGCGTAAGTTGTTCATCCGGTCCCTCAAACATCACCTTGGTGAGGGATACCCCGAGGGTGGCGTCTGCCTCATCCATCATCTCCCGTGCCACAGGACTCGCCTCGTAGAGGTCTCGTCCCATCCCTGTCTTCTGAGCTCCCTGCCCGGGAAACAAGAGTACAGCTTGCATCGGGCTATCAGGCATTGGGTTTGATGAGCGCAATTTTCCCGGAGCGCATAAGCAGCTGCACGTCATAATCCTCCATCAAATTCAAAAACCGCTTCAAGCGAAACTCTCCGCCGGATATTTCAATCGTCAAGGTCTCACGTGTCGCATCCAATACCTTCGCCCCGAAGATGCTGCACAGCTCGAGAATATCCTGCTTGTGCTCTCCGAATCGTACCCGCATGAGCACGATCTCGCGATACACGGTGGGGTGCGACCGAAAGTCGATCACTTCTACCACATTCACCAATTTGCTCAGTTGCTTAATCACTTGATCGAGTTTTTCCCCATGTTCATTCACATCTATGGTCATGCGGGAAAAATGTGGGTCCTCACACGGTGCCACATTGAGTGAATGTATGTTGTACCCACGCCCGGAGAATAACCCCGCCACGCGTGATAACACCCCAAACTTGTTCTCCACTAGGACCGATATCGTGTGCGTATGTGTGCTCTCAAGACTTTCCATGCCCAAGAGTGTACCACATATCCCCGATGAGGTCAAGACGTTGCCGAACTGCGTCTGCATCTGTCGCGAATAGATTAGGGGCTTGATGGTGGGCGGAGACTTTGCAGCAGGGAGACGGGGAGGTGATCAAGTACGAGGTACGAAGTGAAAGAGTTAGGCGCAACAAGGTTGCGTAGCGGAAAATGGAGAGAGCAAAGCAGGAAGAAGCGGGGAGGGGGGCGAAGCAGGTACGTAGAGCGTGAGAAAGTCGCGTCGGGATTAACATTGCGGTGGTCCGCACCTCCGGCTTGCAAAAAATCGCTCCCGGTTCCGTGAGAAACCGGGAGCTGGTATGGAGTCACACTACATACGCGGGATATCGCTCTCCTACGTCCATCCCGCAGTGCTGATTTTGGAGTGGGATCATTCTAGCAGGGAGCGACTCGAAAATCAAGCCGAATATAAAAAAAATTTGCTTTTTCGCATTTTTATCGGTATACTCAGGCGACATGAATATAGAACAGGCAGCTGCACATTGGGCGAAGCATCCGTTTTTCGGAGACGATGCGGTCGTTTTGGGCTTGGATATAGGTATCGAAGGAATCGGCATCACGGTTCGGAAGGGGCAAGAATGGTTGTACAGTCGAACGCTGTTGGTGGACTTGCCGGAGGCGAAAGCACTGGCAGGGAGACGCCAAATGCGGGGAGGACGGCATGCGCGAAAGAATCGTCGCACACGACAGTACCGGTTGAAGAAATTGTTTGCTCGGCACGGGCTACCGTGGGTCAGTGATGAAGTATATTCGCGCAGCGATCCCTTCAAGTTACGATTGCGTGCCATCAAGGGTAGGCTTGCATCGCCGGAGGCACTATCGCTCTGTATTCGGTCGTGTGTGATGTTGCGTGGATACGACTACTTTGCAATGTCTCTGGATAAGGGAGAATTTCCGTGGGGTGGGGACAATAAGTTATCGGATGCCTTGAAATGGCTCTCTTCTCAATTCCTAGATCAGGGAACGGCACAATACCTCCGTGACCTTCGCACAGATTTGAGGGGGCGGAAGGAAGAGCTGAGTGAGGAGGAAATTCAGAGATGGGAGGAAGCAATAGCGAGTCGGGAGAGGGCGACAGAGGAGGCAGGGATAGAAAAGATGCTCCGGGAATACAGGGGAAAGGGCATCAATGCCCACAGAGCGCGTGGATACAACTTCCCGCGCAGCCATGTAGAAAAACATTTGCGCACCATCCTTGAGCGGCACAAAGACATGATAGATAACTACGATGATTTCGTGGCGACCCTCTTCCTGCCCTGTAACACCCGCGAGAACAGAAGGAAAGCCATTTTCCACTACAATCGTAAGACACCGGACGAAGCCGCAAAACACTATGAGAGCAAGGTAAAGAGATGTCCCTTCGGTGAATTGGGGATCGTGCCGTCAGCTAAAGGTGCGAAGTGTGGTCAACGCGGTAGCCAAGTCATACGCCGCTGGAATATGGTCAATTTCCTGTCCAATCATCGCTTTGATTTGAAGTGCGGAAAGTTGCCCGTTGAACGGCAAGTGCTCCCAGCGGCGGGGATTCGCGCATTGGTCGAGCACGTGATGCATGAATCGCGACCCTCTTGGTCGGCTGCCAAGAAGGCGATGGAAGACGCGATACAGCCCCTAAAGCTTGCAACGAAAAATAACTGGAATGATTCTCAGGTCGCGCATCTCAAGGATATTGTGGCTCCGCCGGTGAAAGTGCGCAGAGGGAGGGCAAAAATTTCTGAGGCAGCAGCAGAAGAATTGTACCGTCAAGCTACTGCCGATGGACAGAATTTTGAACCGACAGCGATCGAGGCATGGAAGAAGGAGAGCGGATACTACGAGCAGATCAAGCGTATCGATGACACAGGGCTCGGTCTCTATCCCCAAGTACAGACACTGCTCGGCACCCTGCGTAAACGCACTGCACGAGACAAGGATGCCGATATCTTCGCCACCACGGGTTTGCTGCAGCGTATCTTCGAAAAAGAGATCGCCGATAAGCTGGGCGGTAAGAAAGTTCCGGACTACTGCGTGATCGAGTGCATCAAGGATCCCGCTCGCAATCAGGATCAGAAAAATGAAATTGCGAAGAAACAGGCAGAAAATAGGAAGCGACGTGAAAAATTGATTGAGGAAGCCGGTCTCAGTGGTCAGGAGGGTGGTATATCTCACGCTCAGGCACTCCGCCTTCGTCTCTTCGCGGAGCAGGGCGGTTCCAAGACGAAGGATGCCACTTGCCCCTTCACCGGCGAAAATTTGGGAAAGGACGCCTTGGATGCGAATTTAGAGCTCGCGCACCTCTTCCCCGATAGCAAAGGCGGTCTCTATATAGCAGAAAATTTAGTACTCACGACGAGGGCTACAAATGAAGCGATGAAAGACCGTACACCCAAGGAAGCTGCCGCAGCGGGGCTACCCGGCTGGTTGAGCTGGTCTGAAATGCTCAAGCGTTCTCAAAAGTTCACTTGGGGAAGAATGAAGCGTTATCTCTTTGCTTTCCCGGATGAAAACGCAGAAGGGGGAGCTATTTCTTTCCCGGACTTCAATAACATGACGCGTACGGCGCAGCTGGCGCGCGAATTACGGCGTCTCGTCGCTGCTTGGATGGGTATTGAATTGAACCCCGAAGCCATGCGGCAGCGCATCGGTAACATCAGCGGAGTCTACACCGCCGCCGCCAGAAAGTCTATCTTCGGCGATGACTTTGTGAAGGATCGTACGGATAACAATCACCACCGGATGGATGCCGCTGTGATGACTTGCATTCCACCCGCAGAAGGAGTGAATGACGTGCGGTACGGAGGTGTATTCACAACGGAAGGAAAATCGAAAAAGGATGGGTATTCTGCTTTCCGCATGATTGACCCCCAATTTCTGCCCCTGCCGGACTTTGAAAAACTCTCTGAATTAGACAAGGATGCTCCCCCTGTCATTAAGCAGCGCAGCAGGAGCAAATCAAAATCGCTCGGAGATTCGACTTTCTGGCGTGTCGAATCGGACGGCAGTACGAGCCAGCGTACTCCCATAGACACGAGTAAAATGACTGCAAGTGTTATCTATTCCGGAATTGCGCGCGCCATCAATTATGCAAAGCAGGGACGGGAAAATCTCTCGGAGCGGCTCATCCCGTCGGAAAGCACGATCGAGAAATGGCTCACCGCCGCGCAGCCTGCTACTAGGGACGATAAACCGTCAGTTAAGCCCCTCCGTCTTACGAATGGTACACCCATCAGGAGCATTCGTAAGTACGACAGTAAGGGTTCTTTCTCTTCACCCATCGGTTGGAGTGCCGTCGTGCAAGAGGGGCGTATTTTCCAAGCTCGCTCTCTGGATGGCTCCAATGATCGCATGGAAATTTGGCTCGGATGGAACGCGAAGAAAAAACAGTGGCAGTATTATCGCCGCCTCATCCCAACCAAGGCGGCTATGGACGGTCTCAAACGCATGGGCTTGCCGTGGCGCGGGCGTAAGGGGGCACCCGAGTTCCTTCTGAAGCTCTTAGAGGATAGGGAGGTGAAGGACCTACGCTCACTGGTGTGCAGTGAGCTCCCACCGAGTGCCGTCAAGGTCGGTGCTATCCGTAAAGGTGATATGTTCAAATGCGAGTTTAATGTGGATGACAAGGCTGTCGGAAAAATCCGAGAAAAAGCCCCCCATTATTCTGCAGAGGATTTCCCCGCGCAAATCGCGTGCTGGGGTACGGTTTCGGCAATCTTGAGTGTTGGTCGGATCATAATCTCTTGCGTGGAAAGAAAAGATCGTAAGAAGGTGACATGCATGAATGTGGATGAGATTGCCCGTATGATCGGGTTACCGCCCGCCGCCGACAGAGCGCAAATGCTTAATCTCCGGCATCCGGCATGATTCACCACCTCATTTTGGCGGGAGAAAGTGGGGAGATGCACGTTTCGGACGGCATGCTCTGTTGCGGGGAGAAAAAGGTGGCGATACAGGTGCTGGGTTCTGTGCAATGCTTGGCTTCGCAGATGAAGTGGAGTCAGGCGAGCCTTACGGCATTGTCTTTGCAGTGCCCGGTTGTGTTGGCTCGCTGGAATACCAAAATCGGCAAATGGGAGACCTCTGCTGTTCTCCCTCGTACCCGCTATGTCAATCCGGACGTGCTTTTCCGCATCTGTAACCTTAAACCGGTAAAAAGCACTGCCTACGCTTCGGCTCTAGTCTACGCCAAGGTCGAAAATCAGCATTGCCTGCTCCACGCTCTCGAGCCCTCTCTCGCTCCTCTTCCCAAGCTCGCAGCCAATTCTTTCAACCGCATCCTGCGCTTAGAAGCCACTTGGGCTCGCTTCTTCTGGGCAAGGTATTTTGAAGCGGCTTCGCAGGATTTGTTCACCCGTGAGCATCGCCAAGCCAAGGCTCCGCTCAATGTCGCTCTCAACTACGGCTACGGCTTCCTCTACCACGCGATTGAGTGGCAATGCATCGCCAATGGCATTGAGCCGGGAATTGCCATCATCCACCGTCTGCGCCGCAGCCGCCCCAGTCTCGTCTGCGATCTCATCGAACCCTTCCGCTGCTGTGTCGAGCTCACAGTCATGCGCTGCCTAGATGAAATGCACGACAAAAAACTCATGGCAGGTCGCTTTGCCGAAATGATGGAAGGCTTCTGGTCATACTCCGATAAACGCTTTCGCCTGCGTACCATCATCCGTCTCGTGATCGAGTCCTTCGCCCGTGCTATCCTTACCAATTATCCCCCTCACTTCCGCCCCTTCCGCCTCCATGCTCGTGATGCTTGCCTATGATGTGCCAGAAACCAAACACCAAACTCTCTTGCGTAAAGAGTTCGAAGCCCTAGGTGGTGTCCGTGTCCAGTATAGCCTCTACATCTTCGAAGGCGAAGATCATGAAATCGACCGCATCATCCGTTACATGCGCCGAGTCGCCCTCCAAGTCCCCGAAGGCGACATTCGACTCCTCCCCATGGATCGCTCCGTCTGGGAACAGCAGGTCGTCTTGCTCGGCGAAAGTGTCATCCCTCCCTCTCGTCCCTTCCCCAATTTTATCCTCTTCTGGTAGCCCTCTCACTGCCCACTTTTCCCTAATTCGTGAAAACACGGGATCCCCCTATTCGCTCTCTATGAGCTCCTAGGGAGACCCCTTATACCATATTAACCCTGTGGGGTCAACTCCAAAATTACGTCTCGGCGGTCATTAACACCTCAGAGTCTATACCATATTAACCCTGTGGGGTCAACTCCAAAATCGTAACGAGCTATCGAGTATGTCTTCATTTTCTATACCATATTAACCCTGTGGGGTCAACTCCAAAATGTCCGACTCGTCCGGAAACTCGACAAAGCTTGTATACCATATTAACCCTGTGGGGTCAACTCCAAAATATGGCTGAAGCGGCAAGAGCTGTGCGCTTGATTATACCATATTAACCCTGTGGGGTCAACTCCAAAATGACATCAGCCGCTCGCGGCTCGACAAGCTCGTTATACCATATTAACCCTGTGGGGTCAACTCCAAAATCACGGAGGGGGAGGTGCACATCGACCAGTGCCTATACCATATTAACCCTGTGGGGTCAACTCCAAAATGACATCGTGACGCAACCGCTCGTCATCCCGTATATACCATATTAACCCTGTGGGGTCAACTCCAAAATACAAGTTACCCTTTATCCGCGGAAAAGTCAAGTATACCATATTAACCCTGTGGGGTCAACTCCAAAATTGTAGGGGGGCGAAAGGATGTAAGGGAGACCCTATACCATATTAACCCTGTGGGGTCAACTCCAAAATAGGTGTTCTTTATCTCCTCTTTTCCTATCCCATATACCATATTAACCCTGTGGGGTCAACTCCAAAATGGAGTTCACGTAACCGTTCAAGACAAAATCAGTATACCATATTAACCCTGTGGGGTCAACTCCAAAATTATACTCGCGGTAGGCGGTGTCGGACTGAAAATATACCATATTAACCCTGTGGGGTCAACTCCAAAATGTGCCTCCGACTTGGAGTTGTGCCTCGATTTTTATACCATATTAACCCTGTGGGGTCAACTCCAAAATGGTGCGTGTCGGTTGATGCGCACCCCCTCCGTATACCATATTAACCCTGTGGGGTCAACTCCAAAATGAAGTAACATTCTCAAATTCGACCCCGCACCATATACCATATTAACCCTGTGGGGTCAACTCCAAAATTGTTTCGTTCTGAGTAATCTTGCCAACGAGTTTATACCATATTAACCCTGTGGGGTCAACTCCAAAATCTCCCGGTAGACCGGGGCGCAGAAGTCCGACGTATACCATATTAACCCTGTGGGGTCAACTCCAAAATTGATTGCACTCGCTATGATATCTAGTGGGAATTTATACCATATTAACCCTGTGGGGTCAACTCCAAAATCGATGAAGCAAGCGAGTTGGAGGACATCATTGTATACCATATTAACCCTGTGGGGTCAACTCCAAAATGAAGAATTCTCGCGGCTGCGGCTGGAGCCGTGTATACCATATTAACCCTGTGGGGTCAACTCCAAAATGAGCGTTGGGTGGAATTGTGTTCCAATAACATATACCATATTAACCCTGTGGGGTCAACTCCAAAATGCGGTCTCCACGTCGACTAGATTGAGAAACTCTATACCATATTAACCCTGTGGGGTCAACTCCAAAATGAAGAATTCTCGCGGCTGCGGCTGGAGCCGTGTATACCATATTAACCCTGTGGGGTCAACTCCAAAATGAGCGTTGGGTGGAATTGTGTTCCAATAACATATACCATATTAACCCTGTGGGGTCAACTCCAAAATGCGGTCTCCACGTCGACTAGATTGAGAAACTCTATACCATATTAACCCTGTGGGGTCAACTCCAAAATG
>CAYWNS010000029.1:0-21390 GCA_964459715.1 uncultured Akkermansia sp. | reverse complement strand
GCACGTAACGCAATAACCCGTCCGTGTATTTCCGGTAGTCCTCTGCTTCCCCGTAAAATTCATCCGCTCCCACGTGGATCACGTCGCAATCTTCCAGCACCGCTTTCTCTCCCCCCTGCGGCAGCAGGTATTCATCGAGTACCTCTGCCACAAATTTAAGGGTCTCCGGATTGGACGCGTCCAGCATCTCGCAACGCCGCTTCGCGTGACCTCGCATTTTGCCCCCGTAGGTGAGGTCCGGGCGCAGACGCGTAAAGGACAAAGCATGCCCGGGTGTGTCAAACTCCGGTACAATGCGTACCCCACGCGCCTTCGCATACTTCACCAACTCCGCGAAGTCTTTTTTACTGTACGACACATCCTCGGCTGTCAGCGGTTTGCCGTCAGGTCCCTTGCGGCTTGATTCCAAACGGAAAGCGGCATAGCTTTCCTTAAATGGGTCGCGCTGCGCATCGACGTACCGCTCGTGGAAAATGAAGTTGTTGTTGATGACGAGGTGGAGGTCGTTCATCTTGTACCACGACATCGTGTCAATGACATTTCGGAGTTCGGCAAGGGTGAACGGAGTACGCGCAATATCAAACACAAAACCACGCACGGAATAACGCGGGAAGTCGAGCATACTGCCGCAGGGCACGCTGCCACCGTGGGAGCGCAGAATTTGTTGGAGGGTGCGAACAGCCCAAACTCCCCCCTGCAGACCACCGGCTTTCACCACGATATGCTGCGGAGTAATATCCATTCGGTAGGTTTCCTGTGCCTCTTTGCCGTTAGCACCCCCCTCTGTCCATTCTATGTTGATATCCCACTCGGTATCACCCTTGACTTCTTCCTTGGCGTACACCTTCACCGGCAGCCCTACCACAGCTTCCAACTCTCTTTTGATGAAGTCTTTCGCCGACCCGTCGGTTTGCAAAACCACCCGGATTTCGCCCTTCGGTTTCCATTCCCCGGTGCTTCCCTTCCACTGCAAAATGGACGGAATAACCGCCGGTTTTTCATTCACGCCCGCTGCTTGAGGCTCTTCCGCCGGTACCGTAATCTCATAGTCGCGGCTGTCTGCCTGCTGCCCATCCTTGGATACTCGGAGGAACACATTCACCGGTGTATCCTCTATCCCGCGCACCACATTTCCTTTCTGATCAATGATCTGTTCATAATCCGCTCCCCCAAGTTCGACCTTTGCACCCGGCACTTCCGGCAGCAGCAACTTTTTACCTGAGGCATCCGGCACGGGCGCAGGAAGCTTATCCGCTAATTCCTTCGGACTCTGAGCATTGAGAATCGATGCCGCCAACGTACACATGACCAGACATGTTATCGTTTTCATAGATGTGGGGTGGATGCCGTCTATTCGCATCCTTAGATGATACGCATCCGGTTGCAAAAACCTTTCACGCGTGATCGACAAAAAATCACATGCGGATAGCGCACCCGCAACGCGGCGGTCCGGTACCTCGTCCTCGTGGTCGAAGGGGGCTACGAATGCATGGGCATGAGAACGTAGAGGAATTCATCCGCTACCCGCATGACCCCGGGGCTGGAGGCATCGATGAGGTCTATGACCACCTCATTCTCTCCCACAGCCTTGAGAGGAGCTATCACGTAATCGGCGTTGAAAGTGATAGAAAACTCACGACCGTCGTAATCGATGGGTACCTCTTCGCTCGCATCACCCACATCCGCCGACCCGGACTGCACCTCCATCACCCCGGGGGTGATGTGAAAGAGAACCGTGTTTTTCTTCTCCGCAGCCAACAGCGCAACGCGGCGGACAGCCTCCTGGAGCTCCTGTGCGGGCATGGAAATGCGCTCATTGTAGCGATTCGGGATCACCTGCTTGTAATTCGGATAACTCCCCGTTATCAACTTGGTAATGAGCAGGGTATCATCAAAATCGAAAGCCACTTGATCTGTCGCAATGCGCACCTGCACCGTACCGGATTCGCCGAGCAAGCGGAGGAGCTCAGGCACGGCGCGACTGCGCAGGATGACGCAAACCTGTTGAGATTCAGGGAACTCCAACTCATTTTCAAAAAGTGCCAAGCGACGCCCGTCTGTGGCAACCAAGGTGAGTTTCCCGTCTTGGAAACAGGCGTAAACGCCGTTGAGCACGTACCGTATATCATCATCCGCAATGGCAAACTCGGTGTAGCGCAATCCCTTGTTGAGCATCCCTTGCGGCACCTCAAACTCCCGTGGCTCCTTGAATACCGGCATTTGAGGGAACTCATCGGCCGACAAACCGTACAGGTTGAACTTTGCTCGATTGCTCTGCACCGCTACCGAGTTACCCTTGAGCTCAACCTTTACCTCCCCATCCCTCATCTCACGTATGATGTTCTGCAACCTCTTCGCCGGTAGAGTAAATGCCCCGGGCTCTTCGACCATCGCCGGTACTTTTGTCTGTATCGTCAGCTCCATCGTCGTGGCGGTCAGCTTCAACTCACCCTCCGCCGCTTCGAGGAGCACGTTCGACAGAATGGGCATGCTCGGTCGCGTCGATACAACGCCCACCACCTTATTCAATCCATCCAAAAAGACTTGCTTTGCGAGTGAAAATTTCATGTGTCGCTTGCGGGTTTTTTCTGAAACTCATTTTACTGCGTTTTTTCCCCCTTGGCAAGCAATTTTTTCGATTTTTCAAGATTTCCTACACTTTCCCCGATATTCATACTACATATTGTGATTTATCTCCCCCATGTGGACAAATGCCTCGTGCCGGAGATCGGAGGAAGAACATTACGGTCGGGTCAGGGCATGGAGGATGGCATCGCCCATTTCGGTGGTGGAGACCACGTGCTCACCCGGGGCACCGGTGGCGAGATCGCGAGTCCTGAATCCGGCGGCGACGGCGGAGCGTACAGCGCGGTCGACCTCTTCGGCGGCGGCGACTAGGTCAAAGGAATGGCGCAGCATCATGCCCATGGAAAGGATCTGAGCAATGGGGTTGGCTATGCCTTTACCGGCAATATCCGGAGCAGAACCGCCGGACGGCTCGTAAAGCCCGAAAGTCCGTTCTCCGCGCGTGCACAGCGATGCACTCGGCAGCATTCCCAAAGAACCGCATATCATGGCCATCTCGTCCGTCAGAATATCTCCGAAGGTATTTTCCGTGACGATGACATCGAATTGGGCGGGATGACGCACGAGCTGCATGGCGGCGTTGTCGACGTACATGTGACTGAGCTGCACATCCGGGTACCGCTCGGCGAGCTCGTTCATCACATCGCGCCACAGCACAGAGGCACTCAGCACATTGGCTTTATCCACACTGCAAAGTTTCCCCCGGCGACCTCGTGCAGCGCGGAAGGCAATATGACCGATGCGCTCGACCTCGTGCCGGTGGTAGATCATCGTATCCAGCCCCACAAGCTCCCCATCCCTTTCTCCGTAGAACTTGGGCTGCCCGAAATACATACCGCCGGTGAGTTCCCGAACGCACAGGATGTCGAAACCACCGGCAATCAGGCAATCCTTGAGGGGAGAAGCTGCCGTGAGCTCCGGCAGGCAGACCCCCGGGCGCAGGTTGGCGTACAGACCGAAGTGACGGCGAAGCGGCAGCAGTGCCCCGCGCTCCGGGCGTTCATCCGGCGGCAGGGTGTCCCACTTCGGACCACCCACTGAGCCGAACAGAATGGCATCTGCCGCCTCACATGCCGCCAAGGTGTCATCCGGGAGTGCCTTGCCGCAGACATCAATCCCCGCTCCGCCCACAGGCATAGCCGTGCGTTGCGTGCGGAAATTATATTTTCCCTCCAAGGCACTCAGTACGCGTAGGGCTTCATTCATTACTTCCGGTCCGATGCCGTCCCCGGCTAACACAGCCACTCGATATGTCCTCATACGCCCCATCTTATCGCCGACACGCTGCTTCGTCAAGCATGAGCAACGAATTGGAAGTACGAGGTACGAAGTGGCAAAGCTGTGGCGCGGGAGCGGTGAAAGGCAGCGAGGCGGTGCTTCGTCCCCCGGGGTTGCGGCAAGTGTGGTGGGGAGTGGCGTGAGAGGTGGGAGCAGCGGGGTTGCGCGTATTTCGGGCATAAATAATGTCGAATTTAGGACACAATAAGGGCTTCCATTTGGGCGGCAAATGAGAGACAATGGGGGCGTGATCAGGATGCTGCAAAGGCTGGGACTCTGCCTAGCGATGACTCTTCTCGTTGCAAGCTGTGACGATGATGAAACCGACCAACTCGAACACCAAGACCTCCCTGCGTCCGTGACTCGTCCTGACCCGATGCCGCAGAAAGAGACGCTGGGTGTGCGAACCGGGTTACCCGAGGTGCCGTCGAAGCTTTCTACAGGCTTGCGTTATGAGCTGTACAGCAAGTACCAAGGGCAGGATATCCGGCAAGTTACCGGAGTGTCCGGGCGCACGCTCTGGCTCTGTTTTACCGCACCTTGGTGTCCCCACAGTGCAAATATGATCCGTGAACTCAAACAACTTGCCCAAGAGGAAAAGGGCAATGTACAGGTGGTCGAGGTGGATGCAGATACCTACCCGACACTCGCGGAGCAATTCGGTATTACGAAAGTTCCTTCTACATTCCTTTACACCGAAGGGGTGAAGTTACGCACCATCGAGGGGGCGTACAACGCAGCCAGTTTGCGCCGCTACCTGCACCGCGTGCTCACGCGCCAAGAGGAAGCTCAGCCGGGTACGCCCGCCTCCGACTCGCCTTCACACAATTGACAAACTACCCACCATGCGATTTCTCACAGGTCTCCAACCCAGCGGTCAACTCCACATCGGCAACTACTTCGGGGCCATTCTCCCCGCCGTGCAGCTCCAACACAAGGGCGAGGCTTTCTACTTCATCGCCAACTACCACGCTATGACCACCATGTCATCGCCCCAAGCCCTGCGTGATAACACGCGCTCGCTGGCGGTGGATTTCTTGGCATGCGGGCTGGACCCGCAGAAAGCCGTATTCTTTGTTCAATCTGCCGTTCCGGAGGTGAATGAGTTGGCTTGGATACTTTCCACAGTCTGCCCCATGGGGCTCCTAGAACGATGCCATTCGTACAAAGAGAAGATGGCACGGGGCATAGCTGCCACTCACGCACTATTTGCCTACCCGGCACTTATGGCGGCAGATATTCTGCTGTACGACTCTGACGCCGTCCCGGTGGGCAAGGATCAAAAACAGCACTTGGAGGTGACGCGCGACTTGGCGGGTAAAATGAATGAAGCATTCGGACCCGGTCTTTTCAAACTCCCGGAGCCCATCATCAGTGAATCTACTGCCGTCGTCCCCGGTTTGGACGGTCAAAAAATGAGCAAGAGCTACGGGAATGCTCTCCCCATTTTCGGTGAAGAGAAGGAGGTACGCAAGCTGATCAACAAAAAGATCGTCACGGACGCTACCCCTTTGGAAGCACCTAAACCGACCGAAAATTCAATCATTCTCGCTCTCTACAAACTCTTTGCCTCCCCGGAGGATTACAACAACATGGTACTTCACCACCAAACCGGCGGGTGGGGCTACGGGCAATTCAAAAAAGAGCTCTTCGACGCTTACTGGGAGTATTTCCGCAAGCCCCGCGAGCAACGCGCTTGGCTCCTCGAGCACCCCGAGTTCGTGGATGATGTGCTGCGCTCCGGTGCCGCCCGCGCCCGGGAAGAAGCCGCTAAAACGCTCTCCCGTGTGCGCAAAGCAGTAGGAATCTAGCCCACCACATGTACGAAGTACGAAGTGGCAAAGCCGGGGAGTGACGGATGCGGTGGGCGATGGGCGGGAAGAACGAACGGGTGCGCATTGCGCAGACATTGAGGCGACGCTCCGGGGAGAAATAATTTTTATACTCTGAGCAACATTGATCAAAGATAGGACGAAAAAACTTATTATCAGGGAGCTCTCGCAGGATGAGCAGGCGGAAATTAAGCGGCTTGCTACAAGATATGAACGCGTAATAAATTGGAGTGAGGAGGATAATTGCTACGTTGGTTCGTTACCGGAATTGGGAGGGGAGTGCTGCCACGGGGACTCCACGGAATATGCGGCAAAGCAGCTTACTACCGGTGCAGAGTTGGCACTTGAAGGTTGTGTAAGGTGTGGTTTCCCTCTACCTACTGCCGCAAAACACGTCTGACCTCAAAGCCTGTCCCGAGGAAATTTGCGACGCCTAACGGTGAGTTCGTTGTGGCATCTGATTTAAGATTTTTGTCAAATTTGCTCATTTTCTAAGATGGCACAGTAGGAAATGGGCACCGGACGCGCCGACCACTGAGTCTTTAATTTATTTGGGGCAGATGTGGTTAGCGACGGGAGTCGGAGCGCATAGCCAGCAAGCGCAGGGCGTAGTAGAGGAGCATGGCGATGGACGAAAGGGCGGCGGAGACGTAAGTCATAGCTGCCCAGCGCAAGGCAGAGCTTGCGTGTGCGTGTACCGAATCTCGGGCGAGACCGGACTTTTGCAGCCAAGCGAGGGCACGGCGCGAAGCATCAAACTCCACCGGCAGGGTCACGAAGGCAAACAGCGTGGTACCCGCATAGAGAGTCAGACCGACCCAAGCCACTGTAGTACCGGCACCGGCGGCTGCGAGGGCAATGCCGGTGAGCAGGATGAATTGACCGAGCCGAGAGCCGATATTCACCATGGGAACCAAGTTGGAGCGCAGGCTGAGCCAAGGGTAGGAGGTGGCGTGCTGTACGGCGTGACCGCACTCATGAGCCGCCACTGCCATGGCAGCCACCGTAGCGTGAGAAAACACGACGTCGGAGAGGTTGACCGTGCGGTTGGCGGGGTTGTAGTGGTCGGAGAGCTGCCCGGGCACGTGCGTAATCTGCACATCATACAGACCGTGAGCATCCAGCATGCGGCGGGCAACTTCGGCACCGGTGAGCGGAGCAGTTTCGGCGGAGAAAGTGCGCATACTCGACATCATGCGACTTTGGACGAGCATGCCGATGATTCCGGTAGCAATTAAGAGCCCTAGACCAAGCAGCGTGGTGGAATCCATGGCGTACATAGAAGGAGAGGCGTAAAAGCCGGAGGAGCCCGGGTCACCGTACTCGTAGGCGTACTGCGCCAGCGGCATGGCAAAGTTGATTATCGTGTAAATGAGCATAGCTTGAAATTAGGAAGTGGTAGAAAAGGCGCGGATGTTGCGGCGCAGATGCTCGGCACCGGTGCGTTTCATGGGGGACTGGGAAATGAGGTGCGAAAGCTCTCCTTCCGGCATGGTCTCTAGGGCATCCGCATGAACGCGGGAGAGACGAGCCGACATGAGCAGGTGCGGGTCTACCCGGTGCGGGGAGGGCAGCTTGTTCCACGGGCAAGCCTCTTGGCAGACATCACAGCCGTATACATGGCCGCGCAGAGCCCGCCGTATGTCCGGTGGGGCGGTGGTTTGCTTGCTTTCAATAGTCCAGTAGGCGAGGCAGCGGCGAGCATCACACAGACCATCGGCGAGGGCATGGGTGGGGCAGAGCTGTTCACAGCGGTGGCAAGAGCCGCAGTGGTTGCGCATGGGTCGGTCGAGGGGCAACTCGAGGGTCGTGAGGATGGAGCAGAGGAAGCAGAAAGAGCCGCCACGTGGGCGCACCAACAAGCCGTGACGCCCGATCCAACCCAATCCGGCTTGAGCGGCAAAAAAACGTTCACTGACGGGACCGGAATCGCAGAAGCAACGTTGTTTTCCGCCGTAAAACTGAAGTGTCTCGTCCAAGTCCTTCAGCTTAGGGGCGAGCAATTTATGGTAATCCTCCCCTTGGGCGTAGCGGGCGACAGAACCGGACTGTCGCCGGGCATCGGAGCGCGGGTACTCATAGGTCAGGATAATTACGCAGCGCACACCCGGAAGAAGGAGTTGAGGATTCAGGCGGGCGGGCAGGTGGTGCTCCATCCAAGACATGTCGGCGTGACACCCGTCACTCAACCAGCGGCGGAGGACATCCCCTTGTTCGGCATGAGCAGAGGCTACTCCCAAGGCGGAGAAGCCCAGTTGCGCGGCGGCGAATTCCAGAGCTTGACGTGCGGCACTCATGGGCTGGGAGGAGGGGACTCACGCAGGGGTGCCTCCAGCTGCTCGCGCACCGGGTCAGGGAGCGGCAGGGCGTCAATGACGCGGAGGGTGGCGTGTGCAAGTCGTTTGCTCCATGGCTTACTCGTCGCACTGTTGGAGGAGGAGAGTCGCTGCACGTTGGACGATGCGTAGGGGCGACCCAATGCTGCAGCGAGCTGGTAAAGGGCGAGAGCCGTGCTGCGGTCGGCAGGTCCACCGATGCCGTGTTCGTACATCCTCGCCAAATTGTTAATGGCACGGGCATCGTGATATCGTCTTCCCTTCTCGTAGAGTTTCCTAGCCATCTCGTAGTTGGGTCCGCCGTAGATACCCATTCCCTTGTAATACATGTAGCCGGCGTAGAAGAAAAGATTGGGGGTATCAGGATGATGCTTGGCGAGGTCCTTCAGTATTTCGAGTGCTTTCTGTGGGTCTTTCGCCGTGCCTGCACCGAACATCAGGTAACGCGCATACTCCGCCTGTGCTCTAGGGAATTTATACTCCTTTGCAGCTCCTTTCATGTTGCTGTAGGCATTCCGAATGAGTTCGTCCCTAAACATTTTCCGCGATTCCTGCCCGGCGCACTCTTCTTCAAAGAGGGCGAATGAGTAGAGGGCGTTTCCCTTGGTATCGCCGAGTAGCTGTGGGTTGTTTTTCAGCTGTTCAACCCACGCCTGCGCTTTTTTTGCATCGGCTTTCATGCCTTTTCGTTTTCCGCAGTATAATTCCAGCAGCAGAAGACATGCCTCCCCATGCCCGGCTTCCCCACATTGCCGCAGCGTCTCCGGTACCTTACTTATGTCCTTTACCCGTGGGTCCTCCAGCAAAGCCTTTGCTTCCTCATACTTTCTTTTTGCCTCCTCCCGGCTGAACTGTGGTTTCAACGAGCGTTGCACTACCGGGGGCTCCCGCCGGATGTGCCACAACCACCCTCCCACCGCACCCACGCACAGCAGGACACATACCAATATGATGATCATTTTCTTGCTCATATCGTGCTCCCCTCTTTTTATCACATTTCGCCTTCTTTGTCCACACCATGCCACCTCCCTGCCGCCACATCGTCCCGCACATCACAGATAAAGGCGGGAATCCGCCGCCGTGCCCATCTTGCGCCGCATATCTACGGTACGCGAGACACGGTGCCTCATGCGCACATGCCCACCGGGTGAACTTTTGCTTGCTAAAATAATTATCTTGTTGCATGATAAAGAATATGTTAGATATTTCATTATCCAACGATACGGTCGACAAATTGCCCATAAGTTCAATGGACATTATTCGGTTATTTGTCGAGTTCGCAGAAGAGGCATCCGCAACACAATTGTGCAAGGAGGACCTCATCAGCGCATTCCGTCGTGTAATGCGCATAGGTATAAATGGACTGGAAGCACAGGAACGTAGTGTCGCTTTCGGGGTCGCCGTCAGGGAAAGCCTGCGTGCCCGCCGACACCGACGCCCCAGCACCCTCGCGGACCTGCGCTCCTATACAAACCGCATGTTGCGATGTTCGCAATTTTGCGACAAGCCGCTACGCAGTATCACGAGCGATGACTGCCACGAGATATTGCACAGGCTATTCGGGCACAGCCCGCATGTATTCCGCAAGGCAAAAATTATACTGAACAGTATATTCTGCTATGGAATGAGGCGAGGCTGGTGCAATAACAACCCCGTGAGGGCGATAGAAAGTCCGCCCGTATACGAGGAGCGCATTCGCCCGCTGAGCGGGGTGCAGGTACGGAATATCATGCGCAGTTGCCGGGAGGACGACTTGATTTGCATGCTGCCTGCCACACAGCTTATGCTGTACTGTGGGGTGCGCCCGGGTGAGGTTCGTCGATTACGCTGGCGAGACATAGACCGACGCGAAAAGGTGGTGTACATAGAAGGACGAGCCAGCAAAACCGGCGGACCGAGGGCTGTGCCACTGCGAGGTAAAGCTCTGGAACTGCTCGAATACCGGCATTCTCCGGATGAGCTCATCGCACCTCGGAACTGGACGCGTTTGTGGAAACGTTTGCGTATGCGGGCGGGTGTTAGACACTGGCAGAGAGATGTTTTGCGCCATACCTTTGCCTCGTTTCACCTCAAGCGATTCCACAATATCATCCAGCTACAGGAAGAGATGGGGCACCGGGATTGCAACCTGCTGCGCACGCGTTACCTGAACGTGCGCCATGTGTCCTCCAGCGTAGCCAGAAAATTCTTCGGCTGAAGAGTGTGGCGGCAAAAGGGAGGGGGCGTCATGCCGTAGCCTGTCCCGCAGCGTCGCGTCCGCCGCTCGTGCTTCATGCACCGTCTGCGCAGTAAGACGCGGACAAGGTGGCAAGCTGCGGCTCCGCCCCCCACCCCGACTTTGCAGTCTGACGTCGTGCCGAAAGCGCAAAAGCTCACCACTTCGCGTATGTAGTGAGTGTGGCGGGGCTATGCCTTGGGGGGACAGAGCTCGTAGGAGCCGCCGGGGGTTGGGGCGATGCAGTGTCGAATTTGCAGACGCATGAGTTGCGGCGTTAAGACCCCGGCAGACATGCCCAGCGCACTGCACAACGCGTCCAGCGTGCAGTGCCCCGCAGCGATGGCGGCGAGGATGGCATCTTCTTCTTGGACAGGGGTACCAGCAGGGGGAAAAAGGTGAAGTTGGCTTTGGTGACCCGCTTCCCAACCCATATCGCCGATAATGTCTGCGGCTGCGGTACAGAGGATAGCTCCGTCGCGGATGAGCTTGTGGCACCCGGCAGAAGCGGAGGTATTGACGGGACCGGGCACGGCGAAAACGGTTTTTCCCATTTCACCGGCGAGTCCGGCTGTGTGCAGAGCCCCGCTACGATGGGAAGCTTCGACCACGAGGGCAGCCTGTGCCCATGCCGCCACAACTCGGTTTCGCTGCGGGAAACTGGTTCGTGAGGGTCGCATGTTCATGGGAAACTCACTCACCACAGCCCCGTGTCCCTCCGCAATGCGCTCTGCCAGTCGCACATTTTCCGGGGGGAAAAACGCTGCCAGTCCACCACCTAATACAGCTATCGTGCGCCCACCGGCATCCAGAGCACCTAGGTGTGCCGCAGTATCAATGCCACGTGCCATGCCGGAGATAATACAACACCCCGCAGTATCCGCTAAGTCTCGGCTGATACTGCGGGCGCAGCTTAAACCATAAGGCGATGCCAAGCGCGTGCCGACCACAGCTACAGCCCGTTGGGCGTCCTCCTGCAACCAATCGCCGATGTAGTAGAGGACGACGGGAGGATCGTTCATGTTGCGTAGTACCGCCGGGTAATCATCGTCGAGTATGGTCGTGAGCCGGACACCCTTTTGTCGGGCACATTCCAACTCGGCGTGCACACGGGTGCAGTGTCGCCAATCGGCAATGGCTTCCGCCATCTTACCGCCGATGCGCGGCACCTGACTGAGCATACTCGGCGGGGCAGCCAGCACTGTATCCGCTGACCCGAAGGTCTCGAGCAGGGAACGGACGCGCACGGAACCCAACCCCGGAATCAGGTTGAGCGTGATGAGTGCTTCTCTGGCGGTGAGTTCCATTCAGTGGGGAAAGGTCGTGAAGTCCAATCCGATATCCATCGCAGGTGCGGAATGGGTGATGCAGCCGAAGCTGATGAAGTCCACCCCGCTTTCTGCTGCAGCCGGGGCGGTCAGGAGAGTAAGCCCGCCGCTCGCCTCAAAGAAGGGTTTTGCCGTGGCTCCGCGCATCTCCGTTGCCCTGTGCATTTGGTCCGGGCTCATGTTGTCCAGCAGAATGTAATCTACGCCCTCGAGCTTGAGAAATGCAGCCACTTGCTCGAGGTTGTCGGCTTCAAGTTCCACCTCAACCTCCGGGTGCTCGGCTTTCAGCCTGCGGATGCACGCCTGCAAGTGGGCGGTGTCTCCGTTGGTCATGAGGTGGTTGTCCTTGACCATCGCCCTGTCGTAAAGCCCGAGCCGGTGGTTTGTACCGCCGCCGTGCACCACGGCAGCCTTCTCCAGCAATCGAAAACCGGGTGTCGTCTTGCGCGTGTCGAGCAACTTGCAGCTCGTGTGGGCTATAGCTTGCACGTAGCGGTGCGTCATACTCGCCACGCCGGAAAGCCGTTGGATGAAGTTCAGTGCCGTCCTCTCTGCCCCCAAAATAGACCGAGCAGCCCCGCGTATCACCATGATGACCGCTTCTGACGACACCTCATCCCCGTCGTGCAGTTGTACATCTACCTTCAGGGTAGGGTCCAGCGTGCGAAATACCTGTGCTGCAACCTCCACCCCGGAAAGCACCCCCCTCTCTCTCGGTCTCATCAGTGCCTGCGCTTGTAGACTTTCCGGCACAAAGTAAAGGGACGTCACATCCCCGCTGCCAAAGTCTTCCTGCAGTGCCAGCCGTATTAACTCCTCCCTATTATCAGTTACTTCCGCCTTTTCCATGCCCCGCATTATACCTGCCTTGTCCCCTCCCCGCAAGTACGAAGTGTGTCGCCCACGCAGCCGCCGCATCAGTGCGTGACTCCTTTACCGGAACAGCTCCACGATACGCCGAGTGACTGCAATTGTCATACGTAGCCACAAGACAAGGGTAGGTACACTTTGTCGTGGGGAAACGCGAGGAGGATCGGGTACGAAGTAGCAAAACCGACACGAAGTACGAAGTAAAATCTCCCACCACTGAGCGTCCTATTTTCTCGGGACAGATGTGGACCAAGAGCGAAGGGACGGTGTAATATACTTGCAAAAGCGGGGAAAAGCGATAGAATGGGGGGCGTTATGGCAGACAGAAGTGACACAGACCCCGTTCGCATGGAGAAAATTGTCAGTCTCTGCAAGCGCAGAGGATTCATCTTTCAGGCTGCGGAGATATATGGCGGATTGAATGGATGCTGGGACTACGGACCTCTGGGCGTTGAGCTCAAACGCAATGTCAAGGATTATTGGTGGCGCATAAATGTGCAGGAGCGACCGGATATTGTAGGGATGGACGGAGCGATTCTCACGCACAACTCCGTGTTGGAAGCCAGCGGGCATGTGAGCGGCTTCACGGACCCCCTCTGCGACTGCCTGTTGAGCAAGGAACGCCTACGAGCCGACCAAATACCTGCCCAGAGTGGGGTGGCATATTGGTGGAAGGGGGCAGAATTGGCGGATGGGACTTGGAGCACGAGGAAAGTGTTCTCCATGTTGGTGGCGACCGACAGTGAAAAGGACGCTAAAACGGCACGCAAAGGTGCCTTGCAGTATTACACACAGTTGCTGGGACAGGGTAAGCAGGGCGAACTGAAGTTGCTGGATGAGTCGACAGAACAGGTGACCGACAGCACACGCTACAACCCCGCCAATGGCTCATTCGTGACAGAAGCTCGCTCCTTCAACCTGATGTTCCGCACGACGATCGGGGCGGCGGCGGATGAGAATGATCCCTCCACCACCGGCTGGTTGCGTCCCGAGACTGCACAAAGCATTTTCTGTCAATACAAAAACATCCTCGATACATCGCGCATGAAGTTACCCTTCGGCATTGCGCAAATCGGGAAATCCTTCCGCAACGAGATCAATCCGCGCAACTTTACCTTCCGCTCCCGCGAATTTGAGCAGATGGAGATCGAGTATTTTTGCCGGGAGGAGGACGGTATGCGACTCACCGATGAATGGCTGGAGAAATGCCTCACCTTTTACGAAAACATAGGGATTCCGCGCGAGAAGATACACATACTCGATGTGCCGGACGGGGAACGCGCTTTTTATTCCAAGAAGACCTACGACCTCGAGTATGCTTTCCCCTTCGGTGTGCAGGAGCTTCAAGGAATTGCCTACCGAACCTCCTACGACCTGACGCGCCACCAAAAAGGCTCCGGCAAACCCATGGAATACTTCGAAGAGGCAACGCGGGAACGCTTTATCCCGCATGTGGTAGAGCCCTCTGCCGGATGTGACCGCACGGTTCTGGCTTTGCTCTGTGAAGCGTACGACGAAGAAGAGCTCGGGCAGGAGGGCAAGAGCGATGTGCGCACGGTGCTGCATTTCCACCCGCGCATCGCCCCGGTGAAAGCTGCCGTCTTCCCCCTGCTCAAGAAAAACGAGCAACAGGTCCGCATCGCCCATGAAATTGAGACCCGCCTACGCCCGTACATGAATGTGTTTTACGATGAGAGCGGGGCGGTGGGACGCCGCTACCGACGGCAGGACGAAATTGGCACGCCCTTCTGCATTACCGTCGACTTTGAAACCCTCGGAGAGGGGCAAGATGCCTCGCTGCAGGGGACAGTGACAGTACGCCACCGTGATTCCATGGAGCAGGAGCGTGTCGCTGTCTCGGACCTCTTGCATTGGCTCTTGCGACGGATTCACTGAGTCCCTTTCCCCTCTCTCCATACGTGCCGCCGGAGTGAGGTACTAGGAATTCGGGGGCACGGAAGTTGGCAAGGAGAAAGACGGCGTATTTTTTGATTGATTTTGCGGCGGGGCGCGTGTATATTGAGTGCCGAAAAGAAGCGTGAGGCAATGGGTCAAATGGCTCAGGGCGGCGCGCGGCAAATATTCCTTATACCATGAGCACTACATACAGCACAGTTGATGCCAACGAAGCAGTGGCGTCTGTCGCATACCGTTGTTCCGAGGTGGCGGCAATTTATCCTATTACCCCCTCCTCCCCCATGGGAGAATCGGCGGAAACTTGGACAGCGAGTGACCGCAAGAATCTCTGGGGTACGGTGCCGAGCATCGTTGAGATGGAAAGTGAAGCCGGGGCAGCGGGGGCGGTCCACGGCGCGTTACAAACGGGTTCATTGGCGACCACATTCACTGCGTCGCAGGGGCTACTTCTCATGATCCCGAACATGTTCAAGATAGCGGGAGAGCTCACGCCCTGCGTGTTCCATATAGCGGCCCGCGCCCTCGCGGCTCAGGGGCTTTCTATTTTCGGTGACCACAGCGACGTGATGGCTTGCCGCGCCACGGGCTTTGCCATGCTCTGCGGCGCAAATACCCAAGAAGCACCGGATATGGCTGCTATCGCGCATGCCGCAACCTTGGAAAGTCGTGTGCCTTTCATCAACTTCTTTGACGGCTTCCGCACCTCTCACGAAGTGGGCAAACTCGCCGACATCTCGGATGACACGCTGCGAGCCATGATTGACCAAAAGCTTGTGGACGAATTCCATGCGCGTGCCCTCACGCCGGACGCCCCCGTCGTGCGAGGAACCGCTCAGAATCCGGATGTCTATTTCCAAGGGCGCGAAACTGTCAACAAGTACTACAACGCGGTGCCGGGTATCGTGAAGAAAGCCATGAAGAAGTTCGGGGAGCTTACCGGACGTCACTACGATTTGGTGGAGTACGTTGGTTCACCTACAGCCACGCGCGTCATCGTCATTATGGGGTCCGGGGCAGAAGCTTGCTGGGAGACCGTGCAGGCACTCAAGGAGGACGTGGGCGTGCTGAAGGTGCGCTTGTACCGACCCTTCCCGGCGGAGGACTTTATCGCGGCACTCCCGACGAGTGTGAAGAAGATAGCGGTGCTGGACCGTACCAAAGAACCCGGCAGTCAAGGAGAGCCGCTGCATCAGGATGTGGTGCAGGCACTGGCGGATGCCTCCGTGCGTGGGAAGCTTCCCTTTGCGATGCCGAAGGTGGTGGGCGGTAGGTACGGGCTGGGTTCGAAAGAATTCACCCCCGCCATGGCTAAGGGCGTCTACGACGAGCTGGCAAAAGATGAGCCCATGACCGGCTTTGCCGTGGGTGTGGAAGATGACGTGACCGGCAAATCCATCGCCTACGACCCGAGTTTTTCCACGGAGAGCGACACGGTGACGCGCTGCATGTTCTACGGTCTCGGCTCCGACGGCACGGTGGGGGCGAACAAAGATGCCATCAAGATTATCGGCAAGCACACCGACTTGTACGTGCAGGGCTACTTCGTGTATGACTCCAAGAAGTCCGGCTCATCCACGGTATCGCACCTGCGTTTCGGTACCACGCCGATCCACAGCACCTACCTGATCAGCAGCGCAAACTTCATCGCCCTGCACCAGCCGAGTTTGCTCAATACCTTCGACTTCCTGCAGAATGCCGCTCCCGGAGCCATTTTCCTGATGAATACCGCCGTGGAACCCGCTAAGGTGTGGGACTCACTCCCCGCCCGCATGCAGCAACAGATTCTCGATAAGGGTATCAGGATGTACTGCATCGACGCATTTAAGGTAGCCAAAGCCACGGGCATGGGAGGTCGGATCAACATGATCATGCAGACTTGCTTCTTCAAACTTTCCGGGGTGATTCCGGCGGAGCAGGCTATCGGCTATATCAAAGAAGCCATCAAAAAAACATACGGCAAGAAGGGTGAAGAAGTAGTTGCTAAGAATATTGAGGCAGTAGATGCCTCGCTCGGGAATCTGCATGAAGTACCGCTCGGAACTACCATCACCGGACACGAGATTCCGGAGCCGCTGCACGGCAACCCACCCGCTTTTGTGCGCGATGTACTCGGCAAAATTGTGACCGGCAACGGCGATTCTGTCAAGGTCTCCGAAATGCCCTGCGACGGCACTTTCCCTTCCGGTACGACGCAGTATGAAAAACGCAACTTGGCGTTGGAGATACCCGTGTGGAATCCCGATACCTGCATCCAGTGCGGTAAATGCACGATGGTGTGTCCGCACGCCTGTATCCGCGCACAGGTAACAGACCCGGCAAATCTCGCCGGAGCTCCGGCATCCTTCAAATCGGCAGATGCCAAGAAGATGCACAAAGATTGGCAGGGGAAGAAGTTTATCATCCAAGTATCCGCTTCGGATTGCACGGGGTGCACCCTCTGCACCCATGTCTGCCCGACCGGGTCCGTGGTCATGACGCCCGCCGATGTCGCACTGAAACCGGAAGCCGCCAACTGGGACTTCTTCAACGCCCTGCCTGACCCCGACCGCACGATCGTGGGGCGCGACAAGGTGAAGGATGCCCAGTTCCTGCGCCCGCTCTTTGAGTTCTCGGGAGCATGCGCCGGTTGTGGCGAAACTCCCTACATCAAGCTGCTCTCCCAGCTCTTCGGCAACCGCTTGGTCGTCGCCAACGCCACCGGCTGCTCTTCCATCTACGGCGGGAATCTGCCAACCACTCCGTGGAGTCACGACTCCGAGGGGCGTGGTCCCGCTTGGTGCAACAGCCTCTTCGAGGACAATGCTCAGTTCGGTCTCGGCTTCCGCGTGTCGCTCGACAAAAAGCAGCAGTACGCGCTGGAGTTGCTGCACGCCGCTGCGCCTAAGATCGGCGAAAGTTTGGTTCAATCCCTGTTGGATAACCCGCAGAGGAGTGAAGCGGACATTGCCAAAGCCCGCTCATGCGTGGAGCAGATCAAGGAGGCTTGCGGTAGCGACCCCGAGCTGGCTGCCCTCAAGGCTCAGGCTAACTACTTGGTACGCAAGTCCGTGTGGATTATCGGCGGCGATGGATGGGCGTACGACATCGGTTACGGTGGGCTGGACCACATCCTCGCTTCCGGACGCAATGTAAAGGTGCTCGTGCTGGACACTGAGGTGTACTCCAACACCGGCGGTCAATGCTCCAAGTCTACCCCGCGCGCGGCTGTGGCGAAATTCGCGACACGTGGCAAAGACCAAGTAAAGAAGGATATCGGTTACATGGCAATGACTTACGGCAATATTTACGTGGCATCGGTCGCTATGGGTGCCAATGATGAGCACACCCTCAAGACTCTGCTGGAAGCCGAGGAATATGACGGTCCGGCTCTCATTATTGCCTACAGCCACTGCATCAACCACGGAATCAATATGGCGCAGGGGCTCGACCACCAGAAAGACGCCGTGGACTGCGGTCGCTGGTTGCTCTACAACTTCAACCCCGACCGCGCCAAAGAGGGGAAAAACCCGCTTACCCTTAAGAGCAAAGCCCCCAAGAAAGATGTACGCGAGGCTCTCCTCGGTGAAAATCGCTTCCGCCTGCTCGCCAAGAACAATAAGGCTCATTTCGACCAATTGCTCGCCCTAGAGGAAAGCGACATTAAGCACCGTTGGCGTCTTTACCAAGCCCTTGCCGCTATCGATTATTCCGAAGCAGCCGCTCCTCAGTCATAGTCAATCCTCTCGTCCTCAACCGCACGGGAGGGACAGCTCGTTCCTTCCGTGCGTGTTTTGTGTCACCCTAGGGAACTCCCCCGCCACGTGATGAAAGCTTCCAAGAAACAAGACGATCGATACCACCATCGTAGAATGTCCTCATTTTCTCGAGCGGTGTTTGCGCGTCAATCGCTGAGTTAGCTTCAACGTATTTATTCAACTATGCCAACGATTACCATACCGACTTATGTAACAGAGCTGATTAACGAGCTGGAGCGCATGGGATTTGCTGCGTTTGTGGTGGGAGGCTGTGTGAGGGATAGCTTGCTGGGGTTGAGTCCGGCGGATTGGGATGTGTGCACAGACGCGAAACCGGATGAGATGTTGCAGGTATTTCGCAACCGGAAAGTGTTTCAGACGGGTCTAAAGCACGGCACAATTACCGTGCGGTCTCAGCACCGCAATGTGGAGGTGACCACATTCCGCACCGATGGAGAGTACTCTGACAATCGCCACCCCGATGCCGTCCATTTTGTCTCCCGCGTGGAGGATGACCTCGCGCGTCGTGACTTCACTATCAACGCCATGGCATATAATCCCTCAACCGGTTTGGTAGATGAGTTCGGTGGGCAGGGAGACCTGCAGAAGCACCTGTTGCGCTGCGTGGGTGAGCCGGATGTGCGCTTCAACGAGGATGGTTTGCGCATCCTGCGTGCGCTCCGTTTTGCCGCGCGTTTCGGTTTTGACATCGAAACAGAAACGGCATATTCCATTCGTCGCAATCGCCTGTTGCTCGAGAATATCAGTGCCGAGCGTATTTACAAGGAGTTGCAAGGCATCCTGACCACGTGCGGCGCGGGGGATATGCTGACGGCTTTCCCGGAGGTATTCGCCGTTATCCTCCCGGAGCTTGCGCCTCTCGCCGGTACTCTTTTACCGGACGGCACGGATCGCTGGGTTCGCACGGTGAGTGCCGTGTGTGCTTCTGCGGTGGGCGACTTCCCCTTCCGTTTCGCCATGCTTCTGCATCAACTGGAGGCGCAGGCTGTGAGCTCTGCCCTGCGCCGGCTCAAGTGCGACAACGCCACAGCCCGCTTCGTCACTACTTTACTAGGTCGTCTTCCTGATCCTCTGCCCACTTCCCGTCCTCAGATGAGACGCCTGATCGGTGCGATCTCCAAACCCATGGTGGAGCAGCTGTTGATGGCACATTGGATTATGACCACATTGCAGCACCAACCGCAGGAACCGGTGCGTGCCGTGCGTTTCCTCCTCGCAGAAGTATGGGATACACCGCCTGCCTACAACATTCGTCACCTCGCCATCAATGGCGATGACCTGCTGCGTGCCCATCTGGGAGAGGGTCGCCAACTCGGCCAAGTCCTCGAGCGATTGCTCGTTGAGGTTCAGGATGAGACCCTGCCGAACACCCGCGAGTCTCTGCTGGCACGAGCCGCTCAACTCCACACGGAGTGCTCCCTATCTTGTTAGATACCTCCGGTCGCTACTCCGTATCAATTTCTACCCCCCTCGAGGGGCTGTAGACGACAGACACACTTGCCCGTTGATTCACTCACCCTATCGTATATTTCCCCTTTAGCATACTTTAGGTAAAATGAATACCTCACTGTTTTTTTCCCCCTTTGCAAGATTTCGATGTCATTTCTCGCAAATGCTTCCTTAAGCTCCTTGCCGTTTATGAAATATTGATATACCTTGCGGTCTATTTTACATTCAAAATAGAAGTTTTCACCCTCCGCGCTGCACCTATCCAATTTATTGATGATGATATTCATCCAGCAGAGATCGGGACGCTCTTGTTTGGCTCGGGTAGTTTGACTCGTGACTACGTATTTTCTTGTCTCTTCCATGACAATCCAGATTAAAAATTAGAGAAAGTCCGTTGACCGCGCCTATGATACGTACTAACGTTGCGTGTGTCAAGTACTATTTTGATTTTTATTTCACGCCGTTATCATATTTTTGTCGGCTCTTTATCAGTAGGTAACCTGCGAGAAATATGGAATACCAAAACGTAGTTCTACACACAACTGCACCCCGGTTACCCGCTTAGCACGGAACATCACGTGCCCTGACTCAAGCGAAACCGCAAAGGGCGTCGGCGGATATTTGTACATGTAACCTGCCGAATCGGCTACCCACAGCGATAGACACACAACAACGAACCCCGGTACACCAAGGAAAACGGAGAGGGAAACGTACCCCACGACAAAAACAGCAGTGCCGGGGGACAAAGCCGACACTGCTGCTGCACGAGGAGCGGGTTAACGCCCCGACTGAGATTTGTCGTATTGCTGCACCGGTTGAGATTTGGCACCCGGCAGGTATTGTACTAAGTCGCCGCTCGCCTTGATCGTGGGACGACTCCACAGGATGTAGTAGTTCGTGCTGCGTTCCACGGCACGATTGGCGAAGTACGCACTCTGCCCGTCGATCTGTACACCGCGCCTAGCAACACTATCGTACATGGATTTCACGGCTTGAATCTCCGAGGGTTGCTTGATAGGAATGATACCCAGCAAGCTGAATCCCTTGGATTCACCTATTGCCTGTGCACTGAGTACTCGGCAATCACTGCGGTCAATGCTCAGACCTCCGGTTGTCGCGATGAACCCCTTAGGTTCTGTCGGATTGGCTACCTGTGAAACGAGCGAGCAGCTGCTCAGGACACCTGCCAAGCAGGCACATCCGACAAGAAATGTCGGCTTCATCACTTTGCGCGGTTCTACAACCGCCTTCTTTGTATCCATTTTCATGATCTTTTTGTGTTACATGCCCCCCTCAGCGTGCGCGACTTCAGGGCATCGCAACGCTTCCGGACGACACCCCCGGATTATACGTATTCACAATACGTAGACCTTGTTGGTTAATATGCTGATATTGAGAAGGCAAGAAAATGGCAATGAAATGAATTTTAACGGACGCGGGGGGAAGATAGTGCTTACGCTATCCCTTGAAAAAAAAGAACAAAAAAATTTCGAATAAGTGCTTGACACACGTATTGTGAATACGTAGGCACGTGGGGAGTTTCGATGGTATTCCAATGCAGGCATTCCGCGTGCTGCCGGTCACATGGACGAGGCGAAGCACACCTACGGCGGCAGCGGGACGTCACAACACGCGCGGCAATGTGGGCGCGTATTGTTTTTCCACGTGCTGTGGAGATGAGAGAAACCCGGCGCGCCTGTCTGTAAACAGACGCACCGGAGAAATGAAACCAACCCAATGAGGGGATAGCAGTGGTTACATCATGAAGATGGTACCTCTAAAAACTCGGGGGAGAGAAAGAGCACAAGGGAGGGGGGAGAGAGA
>CAYWNS010000028.1:0-21422 GCA_964459715.1 uncultured Akkermansia sp. | reverse complement strand
GTACCTCGTACTTGATCACCCCCGTGTCTTCCTGCCTCAAAGTCATCGCCCACCATGAAGCTCGTATTTTTCTTGGGACGGTCGCGTTTTCGGGGATGTCCGAAATTTTTCTCCTTGACCCTCGGCGAAATCACTGTTAGAATCCACCCAACGAATCCTCTCGTTATGCGCAAGTCGTTGCCCCCCCCATTTGTTATTAGTTCATTTTAAGCGCGTTGCAGCGTTGTTTGTTATTTTCCTGCTCGCGCAGGTGAGCCCGGCGACGGAAGAAACACCGAGGTCGCCGCAAGGAGTGGAATTGCTCTTCCCGGCAGATGGCGGGGCGGTGCCGAAGGACAAAGACAAGGATGCCAAAGCCGAGAAGGCGGCGAAGCGGCGGACGGCGTTGCTCAAGAAATTAAAAGCCATCGAGGAGGGTGGGGACATCAACGCCGCAGATAAGAAAGGGCAAACCGCCCTCATGCTTGCTGCCGCCGCGAATGATCGCCTCGCCGTCTGCTGGTTGGTGGCGAAGGGCGTAAACGTCTCGCTGAAGAACAAAAAGGGCAAGACCGCGCGCGATCTCTCCACCTCCATTGCCGTTCGTGAGCTGCTGCGGCTGGCGGCAAATGAGAAAAAGCCGCTCACCGAAGAGGAGAAGGTTCGTTATCACGTTGACACCAAACCCACGAAGGACGAATTGCAGCAGAGCTTATCCCACGCCATGCCGTATGTCGAAGACCTAGCGAATCTCATCAAAATGGGAGCAAAGCCGACTGCTTGGGATGTGGACGGACATTCCCTCCTCGAAAATCACAACGGAGCTGTACCGGAAAGCATCGCTTGGCTGGCAAGAAAGGGTGTGGACTTTGCGGAGCGGGGAAAAGACGGGAAGTGGACCGGCGGTCAAAACCTCGCGCCCGCAGCTTTGCGTCTGCTGTTGGTGCTCGGTGCCAAACCGGACCTACAAAAGGATGACCCGCGCTCATGCCTCCAAGTTGCCATGGAGAAAGATGACACCCCCAGCATCCAAGCCGTGCTGAAAAAAGCTCCTGAACTTGCCAAGAAGGATTGGCGTGATTTTCTTCCCTACGTGCACAGCAAGAATGCCGTGAAAGCATTCATAGCCGGAGGCTTCGATCCGAAAGATGAATGGGTTATACCGTCTTTTGCCAGCAGTAGCGAGTCTTGCGAGGCACTGGCGGCACTATTTGAAGCCGGTGTCACCCTCCCTTCAAGAAATGCCGACAGTGCGATGTCGGCGACTGTTTATCGCCATCATGGCGTGTTCATTCCGCAGCTCATTGCCGCCGGGGGTGACCTAAACAAGGACAACTCGAATTTACTGGGTCCTGCCGTGGAGGAGTCAGATATTCAATCCCTCCGCATTTTGCTGGCAGTCGGCATCAAGGTGTCACCGGAGAGCAATCCCCTCAATGAACTTTTTTGCTGGAGAGGAAGGGGATGTGGCAACTCGAAATCAGAATACGAACCCTACATGAACCTCCCATCCCGAGGTGTAGCTCAGGAAAGTGATTGGCGAGAGTACTGCGAGCAGGTGCGTGCGACTCGGGATATTATCGATGTACTGTCCAAAGCAGGCTGCCCAGTCCCCAATTTCTTACCCTGTTATTACCTAGATAGTTATCTACCGTGGGGACGCCACCAATGTCCGGATTTACCACCGTCTATGGTGAATATGCTTGGATCTCCGGAATCTCCCGAAAAAACCGTACGTGAGCTTTTGAAGTTGAGTGGAAATAGAATTAAGGAGGATGCCCTCTTTGCCGGACCACTGTATCCGGAATCACATAACGGCAACTCTGTTACGAGTCGCAAGTATTTCACCACGGCAGAGCTTATTCGCATCGCCAATCTATTCTTGGATGCCGGTGCCGACCCCAAATTTACCAAAAATAACGAAGCATCGACCCTCATGGCGGCAGGAAGTCTGGATGCCGCCCTGTGCAAGCGACTCCTCGACGCCGGGGCAAACCCTAAAGCAGAGGACAACGAGGGAATAACCGCCCTGCATAGAGCCATAAATACGGGGGTTGCACAGGTTTTGCTGGGTGCATGGAGTAACATCCAAGAAATCGAAAAGAAGAAGTCCATCCTCAGCTATTACCTCGAGACATACGATAAGCACCGTGATACTCTCGCTCTCTGCAAATTCTGGAAGGAACACGGCGCAAACTTCGATTTCGATTTGTCCGACATACGTCTCGATGGTGAATACCCCGCAGAAGAACTTCTGGAAATACTGAGGCTCCTTGTCGGTGGGGAAAACTTAGCCTCCTACCGGTCGCAGAAAACAAAAGAATCTCTCTTGCATGCTGCAGCAGAAGCGCGCCATGAGAAACTGGCGCGTCTCTTACTCAAAACCGGTGTAGACGTTAATGCAAAGGACAAGGATGGAGAAACTCCACTCATGCGCACCAGTGACCAGAAAACTTTCAAGCTCCTCCTACAAAATGGAGCGGATATCAATGCGCAGAACAACAACGGCAATACTTACTTGATGCACCTCATTGTCGGTTCACCGTACGTTCGGAGCACGCGCAGACAGACGCTTTGCCGCTCCCTTCTCGATTCCGGTGCCCGCACGGACATCAAAAACAAGGATGGTAAGACTGCCCTGCAGCTCGCCCGCGAAAAAAAATATGACGAGATTGTAAAGCTCCTCGAAGCCCACGGCGTAAAGGAATGAACAAGAAGTACGAAGTATGCGGGGCTAGGAAGCCGTGCGTCCGTAACACAATGGTTTGTCGCAAGTTCTCCGTCTGCGTTCCACCTCCGCACACCACGGGGATTATTTCCAACAATCAACTATAAAATCTCAAGCCCCCTCCCACCATCGCTCCTCGCTAGGTCGTTGTTTTTACTCAGAACACAGACGTACCCCGCTCAGAGAACGGGGTACGCTACCTACCGAACAATATCCCCAAAAAACTTCACATTCAATGCTTTCCTCGTGGGATCGGGAATGCACCCCGCATGGTAGATATTCCGCCCGATGATGTACCGGAACTTTCGCGGCGGACAGTCGGCGTGACCGGCGCGCCGCTGGGCTTGGGGATGCTTACCCCTCCCACTCCCGGTGAAGGCGCAACATGCGGGCTAGCAGCCCCCGGCACCGGCGCAACTCGCATCCCCCCGGGCGCGGGCATCGTCGAAAAATTACGCCCTCCGTTGCTCGGGGTTGCGGGTTTGGGTATTTTTACCCCTCCCACTCCCGGCGAAGGCGCGACGTGGGGACTTGTTCTCCCCGGTACCGGCGCGACCCGCATCCCCCCGGGCGCAGGCATCGTTGAAAAATTACGTCCTCCGTTGCTCGGGGTTGCGGGTTTGGGTATTTTTACCCCTCCCACTCCCGGCGAAGGCGCGACGTGAGGACCTGTTCCCCCCGGTACCGGCGCAACTCGCAGTCCCCCGGGCGTAGGCATCGTTGAAAATCCATGATTAAAACCCGGGGAAGCCGGAGGCACCGGTCTTCCGGGTCGCCCAAAGTCGGGTCGCATTCCTCCCTGTGGGGGCATGGGCGGACGCACCCCGGGTCGATGCCCTCGGGGGAATCTAGGCGGTGCCGTCACCCGATGTATCCCGCGTGGATACCGATAAGAAACGTGGCACCACGAAGCGCACCCCCAATGCGGTACGTAACAGAGTGCCGTCAGTGCCGCTAAGGAATATATGGCAGCCCCGGAAGGTGTGTAACCGTATATGGGACGTCCGTACGAGTAGCCAAATATCGGAACACCATCGGCATCGTAGCTCGCGCTCGTCCACGCGGCAGTCGGGCTAACAGAATACGTCGAGTAGCCAACGCCCGGAGTCGTTACACACGAGCTGCACACAACGCTCACGCCGCCAATTAGTGCCATCAGTATGTAGGTCCTTTTCATATTCTCGGTTTCCTTTCTCATTTTGTTCGTCGGAGACTCTCGCCCCCACATTATCGTACGCAACGCCGCGCGAAATTCTACCATAAAAAAGTCACACCTATCCCGAGATACACCTGTCCCCCACACCCGTCCCAATAAAATTTTCGAAAACCGCTGCCACGCTAATCCCCATGCGGGTTGCGGACGCTCTGCGTACCAAGGGGGCTTCAACATTACAGGGGCACGGATTTATTCCCCTCGCATCGTTCCGGCTTTGCCTCCTCCCGCCATGCTCGCGCAACTCCGTTACGCCTAACTCCTTCACTTCGTACTTCGTACCTCGTACTTAATCCCCTCTGTGTTTCCCCGCGATAAAATCATCGCACTACTCCGGACGTTGAATTTATTTGGGACAGATGTGTTGTTGGACACGGATTGAGATTGACGTGGAGAAGATATGTGGTACAGTGATTGCACGTATGCATAGTGACTTGGAAAAATTGGTTAAAGCCGGGAAAATTCCCGCTGATTTTGCGAAGAGATTGGACAGGATAGCTCCCGGAAGGTACGTGGTGCACGGGGAGTGGGGGGTGGGTAAAGTGGAGGGATGGTCGCTTGCCCGTCAGTCTGTCAAAGTCAACTTTGAAAAACGTCCGGCGTATGTCATGGGGCTCAAATTGGCGTACAACCAACTCACCCCTCTGCCGGAGTCGCATTTCCTCATCCGTTGCTATGATGACCCGGAGGGCACTCGTCGCATGGCGGAAAGCAGCAAGGAAGGTATGCTTGACTTTATCACCTACGTGCTGGAGCACAATTACTCCCTGCGCGAAGGTGTCAATGAGGTCCTGCCGATGTCAATGGATGATCTAGAAGCGAACCTGAATGGGCGCGTGATTCCGCAGGATCACTGGAAGCTTTGGTGGGAAAAGGCACGCGTCGCCATGCGTCAATCCCCGCAATTTCGCTTACCCACAAGGCGCGGGGAACCGATCTGCCTGAGACACGCCGCGAGTGCGGCAGAAGCCTTAGTGAACGATTACGAAGACGGGGGAACGCTAGGAAGCTGTGTGCGCATCCTAGACCAAGCCCACCTAGATGAGGTGCTGAAGGGCGAAACCAAACAGGCGGCTAAATTGGTAGTCGCCATGGAGAGGGATATCGTCAGAGACCGTCTTGAACCACAGCATGTGCTGGAACTCATCATCATCCGCGATGAAATCATGGCAAAAGTCGGTGGCAAAGCGGCAGACAAGGGTGCTCTGGAGGCAGCCGTTCATGCAGCCGGTGTGGAAAAACTTACCACGCTGGCGGAGCGCGTGGCTACCCTACCGCTCGAAGAGCTGGTAAACTACATCGGGGAACTCTCCCCGGCTCGCCAACAACTCGTGTACTCCGCCATCGCCGAGGCTTTCCCCGACTCTTGGCAGAATGTCATGACCCACCTCTTCCTCAACGGCGGCTCTCGCGTTACCCCGCATGCCGCATCCTTCATCCTCCAGCACGGGGACAAAGACCTACTCTTCGCGGAACTATTCGCCGGTATCTCGAGTCAAACCCTCCGTCCAAGCGTCCTCATCTGGATATGCAAAGAACGTCGCGATGTCTCCAAAGAAATCGTCGATAAGATGAAGATGGCCCTCGGGGCCGCTATCATCAGCGCAATTGAACGAGACTCTGCCGATGGTGCCCCGAATCGCGCCCTGCGTCTTCGCAATATGCTCCTAGAAGACAACGAACTAGCAAAGGATTTGGTGACGGGTCTGACCGAGTCGGAAGCTCGCCCCTTCGCCAAGGCTATTTACGACTCGTCGGTGATGCTCGATATGGACCGCAATTTCCTGCTGGCAAACATGATGAAAGTACACAGCGGTTTGCAGGAAATCGCCCTCGCTCGCTCTGCCCCCAAAGCCAAGCAGACCCTCTACGTCTCCCTGCGCTCGTATGCGGCTCGCAAGGCAGAATATGAGGAGATCATCAACGTCAAAATCCCCAAAAACAAGCATGACTTGGAAATCACCCGCGCGGAAGGTGACCTCCGTGAAAACGGCGGTTACCAGGATGCCAAAGCAACTCGCCAAGTCCTCATCCGTCGCTCTGAAGAGCTCTCCCGCCTGCTCGCCTTGGCTCAACCTACGGACTTTCGCGGTGTCCCGTGCGATGTGGTGGGGATGGGTACCTCCGTGACTTTCCTGACCGATGATGGTAAGGAGGTAGTCTATACCGTGCTGGGAGCGTGGGATTCTGTGCCGGAGGAACGTGTGGTGTCCTACAGCTCAAAGCTGGGAGTCAAACTCACGGGTCACAAAGTGGGCGATACGCTGCGTCTGCCCCTCGAAATCGGTGGCGAACAAGTCAAAATGACCATCAGCAGCATCAACCCTGCCCCGGATCGCCTGATCTTCCCGGACCAACCCGCACAATAATTCCTCTCCCCCATGCCCTCACTCCGTGACATAACGCGTGAGTGCTTGCATCACCTGCAGGAACGGGGTATGAGGCGCGTCGCCTTGGATGACGAAGCCCGTGTGATCCTGCGCGGCTGGGCTGATGGGGTGACTCCTGCTCGGCAACCTCAACCGTCTCGGGCACCCTCTCAGGATACCTCCCTCAACACTCCGGAAGAAAAGATAGCCTACCTACGGAACCGCGCCCAGCACTGGGCGGCAGCCCGCAATCTGGGTACTCTGCGCGATCGCATGGTCTTCTCCGTGGGGAATGTGCACTCGAAGCTCGTGCTGGTGGGCGAAGCCCCCGGCTACGATGAAGAACGCCTCGGTGTTCCCTTTGTCGGCAAAGCCGGTCAGAAACTCGATGGCATCCTGCGCGCCATGGGTCTGCAACGCGAGCAGATTTACATTACCAACATCTGCAAATTTCGCCCTTCCATGGGTCCCAACCAAGGTACAGCCAACCGTGCCCCGGATGCCGCCGAAATCGCCGCTTGTCTCCCCCTCGTGCAAGCGGAATTGCGCGCGATCGCGCCAACTTGCATCGTGTGCCTAGGTGCCTCTGCCGCTCGCGGTCTGCTGGCTCAGGACGCCAGCGTAAGCGTCTCGAGTCTGCGCGGCAGGTGGTGGGATTACAGCGGCACCCTCATCCGTGTAACCTACCACCCGAGCTATCTCCTGCGCAACCCCTCTCTCTCCGCCCGCCGTGCGGTATGGGAAGATATGCTGGCGGTCATGGAAAAACTCGGTCTCCCAATCAGTGAAAAGCAGAAAAACTTCTTCAAAACGTAGCCCCACACCCCTCCTAACCCAACAAAATTTCTGAAATTTCGTGCTTCAATGATGCCTGCCAAAGCATGTCATGAATATTATACTCAACGGAAACGCGGTCTATTTTTCCGGACTCCCGTCCTTCATTTTCCGTCTTGCCCGGTATCCAATATAGACCGGTAGCCCGAATACGAGGAGCAGCAGCAGTGGCGTGAAAACGTAGTAGAACAGGCGCAAGTAAAGGATGCAGGTCGGGTCGTTCAGCGATGCCCCGGCTCGCCACCATCGGTAGCACCGCGTGGGGTCCCATGTGACCACGCCGCCCGGAAAGAGGTGCAACAAGCCACGTCTCCCCATGGCACGGGGTTCACCGAAGTCGGATGCACTCACGTACCAGCCGTCTGCCATTTCCTGCTCCTCTGCTTCTTCGTAATATTTCGCCAAGAGGTACGCCGCCTGCGGTGAGGACGAAGGGGTACGCGCGGCTGCCTCCAACATAGCTATCCCGCGCTCGGTATCTCGTGCAACCCCTGCTGTACCGCTCAGCATGCGTTCCCCGAGACGCACCATCGCTTCCCGCTGACGCATCCCGGCAGCTTGACGCAAAAAAGGTCGCGCTTCCTCCACTTTTCCGAGCTGCTCGAGCCGGTCGGACTTCAGGTAGACGGCATCCGGCACGTTGCCGCGTGCCGCCATGTCGAGATAATGATCTCCCAGTGCCGTATCCTTTGGGACGTCTCGCCCGAAGAGATAAGCGCAGGCAACGACGTATGCCATGGTGGTGTCTTTGTGCTCATCCGCGAGTTTGCGGGCGTAACTGATGGCGGTGGCGTGGTTCTTCGGAGTACCGATGCCATTGTAATACGCTTTGAAGAGCTGCTCCAATGCCCACGGGGAACCGAGTTCCGCCGCTCGTTGGAGAGAGCGGAGCCCGCTTTCCGGGTCTCGGCGGGTGCCGGTGCCGTTCTGCTGCATGAGCCCTACCCAGTAGAGAGCCTGCGCATCCTTCCCGTCCTTCGCGCGCTCGGCATATATGGCGTACGCCTTTTTGTAGGACTGCTCGGCGAGGGGAATGTTGCCGACCCGGGCGTATATTTCCCCGAGCATGTATGCTCCCGTAGGGTCCCCCGCCTCCGCAGCGCGCGAAAACCATGTCGTGGCTTCCTGCATGCTCTGCGGCGTGTAATCCTCCCCACGAAAATAACGTGCCCCGAGCAGGAGCATCGCCCTCACATCGCCGGTTTTTGCGGTTCGGGCAAGCAGGCTGTTATAATAGCGTGCCCAAGCGCGCGCGAGCTCCGGGTGCCCGGCTAGCGCGTAGCGCATATAGAGCTGCTGAGTCGCGTGTAAATCCCCCCGCTCCGCTTCTTGGCGAAGGGGAAGAAGTCGCTGCTCCAAAGCACTATCCGACCCCGGCGACGGTATCTCCTCTTTCCCCCACCCTGACGGCGTAAACCACAGCCACAGCAGCATCACTGCAAGCAACCCGCGCAACCCTGTTGCGCCCAGCTTCAATACTTCGTACTTCGTACTTCGTACTTCGTACCTGCTCCCCCTCGTGTTTTCCCGCGACAAAGTCATCTCTCTACCCTATGTTTGTTATTTTTTCTTGACCCGGACGCATCCCCCATCCCCTCCGATTGGCACACTCGCCATAAAAATTCCCCAACAAACGCCGCAATGCTCATTACACCGCAGCATCCACGCGCGTCGCGCACCACGGAAGTATCATCCTCGCGGGTGCATTGATTTCCCCTCTTCGCGTCTTTCCTGCCTTGCTCCTTTCGCCTCCCCCTGCGCAACCATGTTGCGCCTAACTTAAATACTTCGTACTTCGTACTTCGTACTTCGTACTTGGTCCCCCTCGTGTTTTCTCGCAACAAAGTCATCTCTCTCCCTCCGCCCACACACTGCCACCCCCTACCCTCTGTTGCACCACGCACCACCACACTTACACCTCCCCGCCACTCCCGTTGCCCCCTCCTCACATTTTCTTCCCCGGTTTTGCCCCTTCGTACCCCTAGCTCTTCCTCCACACCTGCACTGCCCCACCACGCAGCCGCCTTTCTGCTTTGCTCCCCTCCTCTCCCCTCGCGCAACCACGTTGCACCTAACTTCAATACTTCGTACTTCGTACTTCGTACTTCGTACCTGCTCCCCCCCGTATTTTCCCGCAACATAGTCATCGCTTCGCTCTATGCTTCTTCTCGGACCGGTCATCCCTCCCCCTCCCCCTCGGACGTTCCTGTCCGCCGAGTCCTCTGCCGTTTGTGGGTCGTCTGCCGCCGTACACGGCGCGTTTGCCATCCCGTTTGCGCTGAACAGACTGCTTTCCCGCACCGAACCCGGACCGGGCACCGGCATTCCTGCGTGGACCGCCGCTGCGTGCACCTGCCCCAAAGTTCCGCCTACCTCGACCCTTCGAAGGAGCTTCTTTGCGGTAGCACGGACGTCGTGGTGCTTCCGCCGCAGCCGCCCGCTCTTCCTTCCTTTTGCGTGGGGAGTGCTGCGGGCGTCTCGCCGACTTCCTATGCTCACGCCCTTCCATTTCGAAACCGGATCCGGTCGTTGCCTCCTCTTCACCCTCAAAGTCTTCAGGATTAAACTGATAATGGGCATCCTCCGCGATGGCGCGCCGTGTCTCTCGGTCATTCATCTTCTCTGCGAGCTGCTCGCGGGAAAGTCTCCCGGCAGCGGGAAATGCCTGCGTCGCCCCGAGCAAACCGTTCCGTCGCTTCGGATTCGTGCGCGCCAGCTCTTCTTGCTCCGGCGTCAACACCACCACATGCCCGGGCATCAGCTCGCCTCCCCACAGCGAACCAATTCGCACTCGCACCAACTTGCGTACACGATACCCCAAACAGGCAAACATCTGCCGGAGCTGGCGTCTCATCCCTTGGTTGAGCACCACACATGCCCGCCGAGGTGACAACCGCGCCACGTACTTCGCCTTAGCGTGCCCCTCCGGGATGTGCACTCCCTTGAGTAACTGCACCAAGTCAGTGTTGTCGAAAGGTCGATCCAGCGTCACCCAATACTCCTTTTCCACACCATTTGCCGGTCGGGTGATGCTCTCGCTGTATTGCCCCTTGCTCGTCATCAGAAGTAATCCTTCACTGTCTGTGTCCAAACGCCCGACATAATTGACATAGTGGAATTTCGGGGGGAGCAAATCATAGACGGTACCCTCGGCTCCTTGGGGCTCCCTACTGCATACGTACCCGCGCGGCTTGTTGAGCAACAGGGTCACCGGATCTTTCGCCTCCACGCGCTTCCCGTTCACTTTCACATAATCGCCCGGACGTACCCGCTCCCCGGCTTCAGCGCGCTTCCCGTTGATTTCTACCTGCCCGTCCCGTACTAGCTCGTCCGCCTTGCGCCGTGATTCGTACCCACAGCTTACCAAAAATTTATTGATCCGGATGCCTTCGCTCCCACTCGCTGTTTCTTCTGTCGATTGCATGTTCCTGTATACAAAGAGACCTCGCGGATGCACATCGACGGCGAGGTCGGGAATCGTCCGGCGGTCAGCACAGGCAGCTGCTTCCCCACGAAGCGGATCCCTTAGGCTTCAAACTTGGTCTTCGGAAGCCCTATCGGACTCTGCCCCTGCTTCCACTGCCCCCGCTCCCGAAGTAGCTTCACACGCTCAAATCGCTTCAGCACAGAGCGTTTTCCACCGACAGAACCTGCGACCTTGAGTGAAGAATGTTTGGACATATCGCGTCTTCGTTGTATGTTGTTCTCAGCTCCCCTCCCGGGATGCCCTCCGCCCCCTTATACACCACGTCCCCAAAATTTGCAAGCGCAATTTTTCCCAAAAACCATTTTCCCCCGACCCATGAAAATTTTCGAAAAACGCCGCAATGCTAATCCTCATGCGGGTTATAGACGCTCTGCGTACCAAGGGGGCTTCAACCTCACGGGTATACTGATTTATTCCCCTCGCATCGCTTCGGCTTTGCCTCCTCCCAACTCCCCTGCGCAACTCCGTTGAGCCTAACTCCTTCACTTCGTACTTCGTACTTGATCACCTCCGTGTTGCCACGTGACGGAGTTATCGCTCTACTCTGAGTGCTTAATTTATTTGGGATAGATATGCCCCCAGACCTTTAATTTTATTTGGACAGATATGGGTGCTTGACAAGGCGGGCAGGTTTGTGGTAGAAGAGAGGTATGCGCATACCACATCATCTACTACTACCGGCTGGAGTCGTATTTTTGGCATCGTGCGGTGGCGGGGGGGATGAGACCCCCTTTGCGCAGCCGACGAGTTTTTTGCCGGAAGGAGTTACTACGGCAACGCTTCAGTTTGAAAGCAGGAGCGCGTTGCCCGGTCTGGTGCACCTTACGCAAAAGTCGGAGAGTACGAAGAGTGAGAGTGCTACATGGACTGCCACGGTAAGCAGCGACGGCATGACAATACCAGTGTCAGATGGGCGGATCAGCGCGAAATTAGTCGGGGAGGTAGAAGTGACACGACAGGCAGGCGACCAAGGTTTTTTGCTTACGTGGAAAGGTCAGAACACCTACAAGGAAGGGGAAGCCAGTCTAGAGGGGAGGATGCAGTTGCGGTACTACAATGTGAATGACAGCGCGGGGTCCCGACAAGCATCTGTGACGGTTCCCGGAATCAAGTTGGTGTATAGCAACGAGGAGAGGGAAATCGAGGAGGACTTTGCCCCGGGTTTAGATGGGTCTACTGTACAAGTGAGATTCACCCGCCCGCAATCGGAAACGCCCCCCGCGACCGACAACAATGCCTCAGGCGCAAAGTAAAGGAAGCAACAAGAAGTACGAAGTACGAAGTGGCAAAGCCGGGGAGTGATGCCTGCGTGGTGCCGCAGCTTAGCATAGGTTGCCCATCCGCGCGGTTCATCGCGCGCCGCTAAGTCTCCTACTTCATGGGGGTAGATGTGCCGTGAAGCTTGGGAGTGGTGGGTGTTTACTCACGCCCGTCCCAATAAAATTCTCGAAAAACGTTACAATGCTAATCCCCATGCGGGTTGCAGATGCCCTGCGTACCAAGGGGGTTTCAACGTCACGGGTGCATGGACTTAGTTTTCACACGTTGTTTTGGCTTTGCCTCCTCTCTCCATGCCTGCACAACTCCGTTGCGCCTAACTCCTTCACTTCGTACTTGGTCACCCCCGTGGCTTCCTGCCCCAAAGTCACCACCCACCACTAAGCCCTTCATTTATTTGGGACAGATGTGGTGTTTACCACTCGGAGATTTCACGTCCTTGCGCATCCTCGAATGTACCCAGAAGGATACGGAAAATGTCGATAATCTGCCAGATAAACAACCCTCCTCCCGTAAGTATCTGAAAGACACCGGATATGATTTTGCCTGCGTAAATCCTGTGTAAACCGCCACAACAGGAGAAGAACAGCAGACAAGCCAAAAACAAGGTGACAGCACGAAACCGTGGTGAAGGTGGAGTTTCGGAAGAGCTCATGCCGTCATGGTAGCATGTTCTCCAAGCAATGCAAGCATGACAACGAAGCAAGTGAAAGTGCGAGGTACGAAGTAGCAAAGCCGGGGAAGGAGGGGTGTGGTGGGCGATGGTGTGGGGCGAGGAAACCCCATGCGGGTTACAGATGATTCGCACACTAGGGGGGCTTCAACCTCACGGATGTGCTATTTATTCCCCTCGCTTCGTTTCGGCCTTGCCTCCTCCCGCCATGCCCACACAACTCCGTTGCGCCTAACTCCTTCACTTCGTACCTCGTACTTGATCGCCCCCGTGCCTTCCTGCCTCAAAGTCACCGCCCACCACCAAGCCTTTCATTTATTTGGGACAGATGTGGGATTTGATTGCCGCTTGCTAATCATGGTGGCTTGTGGTAGAGTGGAGGCATGAGAGCAAGGTTCCGTTGGGAAATGCGCCCGATGAATGGGAGCGCGGACTTCGGCGCGAAGCTGAACGAAGAGCTGCCGCTCTTGATACGCAAACTGATGGTACGACGGGGCATCGTGGGGCACGAGATGGCGGAACGGTATTTGCGACCGCGACTGGCAAACCTCTCTGACCCATTCCAAATGCGAGGAATGCGGGAAGCTACGGAACGCATCCTGCGCGCGGCGGACAACGGTGAGTACGTCTGTATTTACGGAGATTACGACGTGGACGGCGTGAGCGCGGTCACCCTGCTGCACGAGACCTTACTGGCATACGGCATTGAGCACGCGTACTTTATACCGACACGCACGGAGGAGGGCTATGGCTTGAGTCACCGGGGCATCGAGAACGCACTGGCGTGCTGTGAACGCCACCCGGCACTGCTCATCACCGTGGATTGTGGCACCGCCTCCGTGGATGAAGTGGATGAACTGGCGGGCATGGGGATAGATGTCATCATTTTGGACCACCATGAAGCCGGGGCGCATGGGCGTCCGCGTGCCGTTGCCATCGTCAATGCCAAGCTCGAGGAGGCGAGTGAATTTACCTACCTGTGCAGTGCCGGGGTCGTGTTCAAACTTGCCTACGCTCTCATGAAGCGGCGGAGATTGCCGGACTTCGATCTGCGGCAGTATTTAGACGTAGTGGCGGTGGCGACCGTGGCGGACATCGTGCCGCTGGTCGGGGAAAACCGTCTACTCACGCGCGCCGGGCTCAAACGGTTGGGTAACGACGGGGGAAACATCGGGCTGCGCACCATGGCGGAACTCGCCGGTCTCAAGCGACCCTTTGTTGCCGGTCATATCGCTTTCCGCGTTGGACCGAGGTTGAATGCCGCCGGACGCATGGGCTCTCCGTGGGAAGCACTCGAGCTGTTGCTCACTCATGACCCGCAACGCGCCCGCGAACTCTCCGTCGCCTTGGATGGACGCAACAAACAACGTCAAGCCGAGGAAGGACGCATTCTCAATCAAGCCATATCCCTCATTGAAAGTGACCCGACGTTGCGGGCAAGCAGTGTCATCGTGCTGGGCTCGCGCGACTGGCATCCCGGGGTAGTGGGCATCGTGGCGTCCGTGCTGGTGCGGTACTATTACAAGCCGACCTTTATCATCTCTTTCGATGACCAAGGGAACGGCAAGGGCTCCGGTCGCTCCATCCCGGGCATCTCGCTGGTTGATGCGCTGCGGGCATGCGCTTCCTGTATCGTAGGTGGTGGAGGACATGACATGGCGGCGGGGCTGGCATTGCGGGAGGAACAGCTGGAGAGTTTTCGCGAGACACTCGACGCCCACGTTCGACAGCGCGTCACCCCGGAGCTTCTTGCCCCGGTGCTCGACATCGATGCCGAGGTGACTCTCGACGAAGTATCGGAGGAGCTGCAGGAGAGCTACTCGCTGTTGGAGCCCTTCGGCAACGCCAACCCGCAACCCCTCTTCCTGAGTCGCGGGGTAATGCCCTCCTGCCCGCCGTGCCGACTGTCCGACAACCACTTGCGTTTCACGCTGCGCCAAGGAGCTCACGAGCGGGGTGCCGTTTTCTTCAACGCGGCGGACCGCCCCCTGCCCGACCCGCCTTGGGACATCGTCTTTAACCTCGATCGTAAGATTTGGAAGGGTCGCAACTATCTTTCCGTCGTACTACAAGACATCCGCTCCTCCGTCTCATGATGTTTCGTCGCAACACACCGCCACCTCCGAAACCCGAGCACGGCGACTGGCGACTCCCCCCGGAAAAACCGGAGGAGGCAGAGCATTTACCCCCTAAACCTTTGGGTATGATGCGCTCCGTCAAGATGCGGGTGAGCAGTTTGCAGGCAGCCCTTCCGGTCGAGCGTTGCGTACCGATGGACGATGACCCGCCCGTCAGCCCGATTCACGGGTGGGTGCGCGCCCTGCGCTTGCTGCTGGCGTGGACGGTGCTGCTTCCGCTTTCCGTGTTGATGGTGTATGCCTTGTTGCTGCACCTCTACCACCACGGCGGGGCAACCATGGGTCACCGCAGTTTTTGGCTCAGCGAACCCGTGTGGTATAGCCTGCTGGGAGCGGGGACCTTCATCGCGCTCGTCATCTCGCGGATATCCCTGCCGATCTTGGTCTATGTCTATGTGTTCGGGCATGAACTTACCCACGCCATCACTACTCTGCTCTGCTTTGGCAAAGTGCGCTCGCTGCGGGTGAACCTCGATGGCGGTTACGTGGAAACGGATAAGGACAACGTCTTTATTGCCCTTTCGCCCTATTTTGTGCCGCTGTGGATGTGCTGCTGGCTGCTTGTCCTCGGGGTATTCCAATGGCTTCACCCTTTCCCGCAATGGCAGGCTTGGTTTTGTGCCGGTTTCGGTTTCTGGTGGAGCTTCCACATTTACTGGACTCTCTGGGTCATCCCGCGTGAACAACCCGACATGCTCGAAAACGGCGTCCTTTTCTCCCTCCTCCTCGTCCTCGTCATGAACATCGCCATCCTCTTGTTCGTGCTTTATCTGTTCGGCGTACTCTCCCCCATCGGCTACGCTCATGACTTCTCCGTAGCCGCCGCAAACACGTGGTCCTTCCTCCGCGACCTATACGCGTACCTCGTCCATCTCGCGCGCTCGTCCGAACTCTTTTGATGCGGTGGTCACCACATCTGTCTCAATAAAATTTTCGGGAAACGCCACCATGCTAATCCCCATGCGGGTTACAGAGACCCAAAAGGAAGTACGAAGTGGCAAAGCCAAGGAGTGGCGTGTGTGGTGGTGGGCAATGAGATCGTGCGGGGAAAACATGCGTGGTGGGAGTGTTGTGGCAAGTCGCGTCATGTGTGATGGATAGCGGTGCCACGCGAGTACCTCTTCATGGCTTCGCATACCATAGACGACCAGCTTCACGGGTGCATGGACTTAGTTTCCCTCGTGTCGTTCCGGCTTTGCCTCTTTCCAACTCCCCTGCGCAACCGTGTTGCGCCTAACTCCTTCACTTCGTACTTCGTACCTCGTACTTGATCACCTCCCTGTTTCCCCGCGACAAAGTTATCGCCCACCACGAAGCCCCCAATTTACTTGGAACAGATGTGGTCGATGGGGATAATTGTATCGACGGAGCGGGGGAGATGGGGTAAAATAGGGCTCGTGAAGTGGAAGGTCAAGCAGCTTGAGGAATGTGAGTCCACCTTCGATGTGGCACGCGATGCGCCCGTGTGGTCTGTGGTGTGTGCCCGGCGGCAGACCAAGGGGCGCGGGCGATTCAACAGGGAGTGGGTGGCGGAGGAAGGCGGGTTGTGGGCAAACTACAATGTTCCGCTCCCTGCAGACAGCAACCGGCATTGGGGGTTACTCCCCTTGGTGGCGGGAGTGGCGGTTATAGACGCGCTGTGGGCATGCGAGGTAGCCGGGCTACGGCTGCGGTGGCCGAATGACGTGCTCGTGGGGCGCGCGAAGCTCGCAGGCATTCTCGTGGAGCGACCGCAGGCAAAGATGGCATCCATCGGCGTGGGAATCAACGTGAACAATCGAGTTGTCCACCTGACCGATGAGCTCCGGGATCCACCCGCGCGCTTGGCAGATGTGGCGGGTACCTGCCCTTCGCTGGTGATGTTGCGCATCATCTTGGGGAACTCGCTGTTCGAGATATTCAGTTCCTTTCTGGAGAGAGGTATTGAGGCAATTTCCCCTCTACTCCAAACGGCTTGGGGGGAACCCAAACCCGTTGTAGCCATCACCGACAGCGAGCGATACTGTGGGTATTTCACGGGCGTAGAGCCGGATGGCTCGCCCATCCTTCGCCGGGCTGACGGCACACACTTCACAGTACCGGGCATCTCCATCGTACGGCTCAAGGAACTCATCTAGCGGTCCATGTGCAGCTCATCACAGACTCGAGCGACCAAAGGCAGCATGCCCACCGCAATGCCCGCGTCTCGGTCACCTTCACGCTCGATGAAAGTTTTCATTGCCCCTGCCCTACTCGGGATGATCGCGCTGCTGACGAGCTGCGATGATGCCGATACTTCTGACGAACAGGCGCATTGGAACCCCGCTGCCGTGCCGAAGACATTGCAATGCGCGGCATGTCACCGACGCGAGTACGCGCAGTGGGCAAGCAGCGACCACGCTTGGGCGGCGCGCCCACCCATGATGAAGTATGACGCGGCGGCTTTCCGTGGGCAGGAACTCCGCCGTGCTGGGACGCACTTCCATTTTACAACGAAGGGAGGGCGTGCTTTCGCGCGCGATGCCACCGGGGAGGGGAAAGCGGCTCCGGTTTCCCTAGCCATCGGGCGAGACCCCCTCGTGCAATATGCTATCCCTTGGCGGCACGGGGGCTTGCAGGTGCTCAGTGCCGCTTGGGACCCTGCCGTGTGGGAGTGGTTCGATGTCTTCGCGGACGATGCACGCCTATGCGAAGAAGGCACAGCTGAGCGACGCCCCGGCGACTGGGGACACTACACGGGACGCGGGATGACGTGGAACTCCCAGTGCGCAGCCTGCCATCTGACCGGATTCCGCAAAAACTACGATCCGCGCACAGACAGTTACCACTCCGAGGCAGAGGAAATGGGGGTAACCTGCCTCGCCTGCCACCCCGCAGCTTCTCACCCGGACACTTTGGACCGGTGCACAACATCGCGCCCGCGCCGCACCCTCTCGCCTAAACAGAAGAGTGATGTGTGCGCGAGCTGCCACGCCCGCGCCGAGGCTTTTAACGACAGATTCCGCCCCGGCGACCGATTCGAAGACCATTATCGCCTGGAACTCCCCCTCGTCCCGGGCGTCTTCTACGCGAACGGGATGCAGCAGGATGAAGACTTTGTGGAAACCGGGTACAGGTTGAGCCGCATGGGGGCGGCGGGTGTCACTTGCCTGGACTGCCATGACCCGCACACCTGTGAGACCATCCTCCCGTGGGAAGATAACTCTCTGTGTCTGCGCTGTCATGCCACGGGGAAAGTCATCAACGGAACGCGGGCACCGCTCTCCAATGGGGCACCGGAGGGCACCTGCCCGCGCGACTCCATCGGTGGTCGCTGTGTGGAGTGCCACATGCCCGAGTCGAAATACATGGCACGCGACCCGCGACGGGACCACTCCCTGAACATCCCGGACCCCGAACTGTCCCTCGAGCTGGGTACTCCCAACTCCTGCACGATGTGCCACAAAGACCGGGATGACCGCTGGGCGGCAGACGCGCTCAAGCGGGCTATTCCCCACCAGCTCATGGAAGAGCGGAGACCTCGCACACGCGCCATCCACCACGCCATGCACGGGCAGGCGAATGTAGGGGAGCTCCTGCAAGCGTTGGAGCGCGAGACCCTACCCGCTTGGCGTGCCACGCTCTTAGAGCATTTGGCGCGCTGCCCCCTCACTCCCGAAATTCAGGAGGCAGCTGCCCTCGCCGCGACAGCCGACGACCCCATGGTGCGCGCCGCCGCCGCAAATATTCCCGGTAGGCATGTGCCTCCCCTGCTCCACGACCCGGTACGCGCGGTACGTCACGCGGCGGCTTGGTGTCTGCTCGAGCAGCAGCCGGACTTTCCGCCCGACGCACTCGCTTTCGATGAAATACGCGAAGCAGCAGAATTTCGCGCCGACCAACCCGGCGGAGCTATGCAATTGGCACTTCTCGCCCTCGCTGCCGGTAATCCGGAAGCGGCTGAGGCACAATACCAACGAGCCATCCGACTGGACCCCGCCTCCCCCGTACCCTACATGGACTACGCCGTGCTCTTGGCGCGTCTCAATCGCCCGATGGATGCGCTGCGGCAGCTGTTGACCTGCACACAACTAGCCCCGCAAAACGCGGAAGCACAGTACCGCTTGGCACTCATCCTCATCGAACTTCGGCATTATCAAGCCGCCGACAAGGCACTGGAGCGCGCGTTGCAAGCTGACCCGCAACACGCTGCGGCTCGGCAAACCCGCGCGGCACTCTCGGAACTCATGCAACAAACCACACCCACACCATCGTCATGACTGTCGCAATCATCACCATACTCATCGCCATCGTCGCGTTTTCCCTGCTCAAGGGGGTCATCAAGTTGCTGCTTCTAGCCGTGGCAGCTGTGACTGCCATCGCGGCGTGGATATTTGTCCAGAAAAATGGGTTTACCATGCTCGACATGATAACCAACTCTCCTCAACCATGGATGGTGCAAGCTCTCGCTTGGTTGGCAGCTATCTTTATTTTCGCCATCTTTTTCCACGGCATGAGCTGGTTCTCGCAACTCTTTTCATGGCGGCGTGGTGGGGCGACCACCGGCGGCATCCTCACGACCGTCCTCATGTGTGTACTCATGCTCTGGCTCGCCTTTCTCAGCATTTCATATTACGGGGATGTTTCCCTTATCGGCTCTTACCACGAGCGTGCCACGACCTCCTCCGGCCCCGTGCCCACCCTCCCTTGGGCTTCCCGACTCCAAGCTGCCCTGCGTAACTCGTCCCTGACTTCATGGATACAGAAAATCAACCCCATGGATAATCCGGCGCAGACGAAGCTGGCTTGTCTCGTGGCATACGGATGCTCGCTTTCTGATGAACAGCTCGAAACCTTTTACCACACCTGTCTCGAGCATTCCGGTGTCCCCCATCCTTCCCGCTTCCTCGACCTCTTCCGCGATCGCGGTCTGCGCACCCTCGTCCAAGAAAAACGCTTCGTCAGCCTCCTCGAAAATTCTCACCTCAGAACCTTTCTCCAATTTCAAAATACCCAACAGTTCATCGAAAAACTGCAACTTAATTAGAAGTACGAGGTACGAAGTACGAAGTGGCAAAGCCGGGGAGTGGCGGACGATGTAGAGATGGGGTAAGGCGCAGGAAGAAACGTGAGTGGGGGTGTATGATGGACAGTGCGGGAGGGAACGGAATGCGAGTTTTTCACACCTGTCCCAATAAAATTCTCGAGAACCGCCGCAATGCTAATCCCCATGCGGGTTGCAGACGCTCTGCGTGCTAAAGGGGCCTCAGCCTCACGGGTGCATTGATTTATTCCCCTCGTATCGTTTCGGCTTTGCCTCCTCCTAACTCATCCGCGCAACTCCGTTGCGCCTAACTCCTTCACTTCGTACCTCGTACTTCACATTCAGGGCAAACGCATTAGGAGTTAGATATACGTATGGAATTTATTATCAATAAGTTAATAAGGTTATTGACATTGTGTCATAATAGTGATAAAATCCGAGGATGAGGAACTTCATATTACTCCTCGAAGAAATAACGGACCCTCGTACCGGTAATGCCGAGATACATAAGCTCTCAGAAATTGTGTTTATTGCCGTGGCTGCAGCGGTGGCAGGCGTAACGGAATGGACGCTTGTAGAGGTATTTGCAGAAAAGAGGATAGATTACCTTAAGAGATATTTGGAATTGCCGGGCGGGATACCATCGCACGACACATTCGGACGGGTGTTTAGGCTTCTGAGCGCACAGGGGATAGAGAAAATTTTTCGAGAATTGGTCAAGATGTATCTTCGTCTGACAAAAACTGAGGACATCAGTATAGACGGGAAGACAATACGTGGGAGCGGAGCGTTCGGGAAGCAATACGGTGTGCATGTTGTAAGTGCTTATGCGGGTGGCGGAGTCGTGTTAGGACAATTGAAGGTAGGGAGTAAGGAGAATGAGATTACAGCCATACCGAAGCTTATCGAGACATTGGAGATAAGAGGGTGTACGATTTCGATAGATGCGATAGGATGCCAGAAGAATATAGCAGAGCTGATCACCGATAAGGGTGCATATTATGTATTGGCAGTAAAGGACAACCAAAAGAGACTCAAAGAGGGGATAGAAGATACTGTAAGGATGGAGAAACCGGACGCGGAGTACAGAGAGGTGGAAGGTGACCATGGGAGGATAGAGACGCGGACATGTAGGCTATACTACGACTTATCCCATATAGAAGGGTCATGGAATTGGAAGGGGTTGAGAGCGGTGGTGAGTGTGGAGAGTATACGGGAGAATAAGAAGAGCGGGGAAGTGACACGGGACATGCGCTACTACATTACAAGCAAAGCGCACGCAACGGCGGAGAAGATAGCACACACGATCCGAGGGCACTGGGGCATAGAGAATCAGCTGCATTGGATGCTGAACGTGATATTCGGAGAAGACAAGAGCCGGAAGAGGGCGGGAAATAGTGCAGAGGACTTTTCGCGGGTGCAAAGGCTAGCTAGGATGCTGCTCAAACAGTACAGGGAACGGAAAGGGGAGGAGAAGAAATCGCTCAGGCGGATAATGCTAGAAGCTATGGTAGACACGGAGATTCTAGATGAAGTACTGATAGGCTGGGGCAAGGGGGAATGAAAGGAAATTCTCAGAGCTTTTGTGACAACCTTCCTTTTTTCTAATGCGTTTGCACTGCTTCGTGTTCCAGGGCAAACGCATTAGGAGTTGGATATACGTATAGAATTTATTATCAATAAGTTAATAAGGATATTGACATTGCGTCATAATAGTGATA
>CAYWNS010000027.1:13987-21863 GCA_964459715.1 uncultured Akkermansia sp. | reverse complement strand
CGCACTAAAAACGGGCAGAATTAAGCGGAGGCAGGCTTCACAACTCATTGAAAAATCGAATTTTTTTCTCGACAAGCCGAAGGGGATAGAGTTGAATGGGGGGCGCATTCCGGGGGCGCATTTTTACAAGATGACCCACACCTGCGGGTGTTTGGCTTTGTTCTCCGTGCGCGTTTCCCGCTTTGCTTTCTCCCAACTCTCCTGTGCAACCATGTTGTGCCTAACTCCTTCACTTCGTACTTCGTACCTCGTACCTGATCGCCTCCCCGTCTCCCTGCGGCAAAGCCATCGCCCACCACTAAGTCTCTCATTTATTTGGGACAGATGTGGACAGATGCACACCCGTCCCAATAAAATTCTCAAAAAACGCTGCGGTGCTAATCCCCATGCGGGTTGCAGACGCTCTGCGTACCAAGGGGGCTTCAACCTCACGGGTGCATGGATTTGTTCTCCACGCGAGGTTCCCGCTTTGCGTTCATCGTCCCTCTCCGCGCAACCTTGTTGCGCCTAACTCCTTCACTTCGTACTTCGTACTTCGTACCTCGTACTTCCATTCCCCTCCCCGTCTCCCTGCGGCAAAGCCATCGCCCACCACTAAGTCTCTCATTTATTTGGGACAGATGTGGACAGATGGGTGTGGTTGCGGATTGGACTTGCCATTTTTGGAGTTGGGGGGTAAAATGCGCGCGTTCGCATCGCCCACCCGTCTTCCCCATGTCCAGCAAACTTACCTACAAGCAATCAGGCGTTGATACTATTGAGGCTCAATCATTTGTTCGCAACATCGGCACGCACGTTAAACGCACGCAGAAGACGCGTCAGCTTTTCAATGCTTTTGGGCTATTTGCGGCGGCATACGACCTGAGCTCCTACAAACATCCCGTCATTGTGACGGGGACAGACGGTGTGGGGACAAAGACACAGCTGCTCTTTGAGCAGGACATGCCGGAGACGGCGGGGAAAGATTTGGTGGCGATGAATGTGAATGACATATTGACCACAGGTGGGGATCCCCTGTTGTTTTTGGACTACCTCGGCATCGCAAATCTTAAGGCAGAGACACCGCGCATCATGCGCATCATCGCGGGGATGAGCGATTATTTGGAGAGCTGCAACTGCATTCTCGCCGGAGGAGAGACCGCTGAAATGCCCGATGTGGTACCTGAAGGACTTGTAGAACTCGCCGGATTTTGCATTGGTTGCGCGGAAAAGGAGCTCATGATTGACCCCTCGCGCGTCGCGCCCGGGGATGTGGTGGTGGGCTACGCGAGTGATGGCTTTCACGCCAATGGATGGAGTCTGGTGCGCCGTATCATGCGCGAGCACCCGGAGTTGCTGACACCCGAGGAGCTCCGTGCCGCCCTCGCCCCCACTCGCTTGTACCATGACGTCGTGGCGCAGATGCGACAAAAGGGCGTCACCCCGAAAGCATACGCGCACATTACCGGCGGGGGGTTACCGGAAAACTTGGAGCGTTTCTTGGGAGACTTGGGGGCGGAGCTCGTTGTCCCCTTCTGGCAAAATGAACCGGCACAGAAGGTGCTGCGCTATGTCGATGAGCAGGATCGCTTCCGAACCTTCAACATGGGCATCGGTTGGGTGTCCATTGTGCGACCGGACCAAGTAGATGACGCCATGAGCGTGGGACCACAAGCCTATCTGCTCGGCAGCATACGCCCCGGCGCAGGTATCCGTGTCCGCGTCGCGACTTAATTTCCTCCCGCTATTTCGCCTTTCTTTCGACTCCCTCCCCCTCCGTTCCGACCATGTCCGACCCCCTCCACCACGAATGCGGCGTTGCTGCCATCCGCTTGCTCAAACCGTTGTCGTACTTCGCGACCAAGTACGGCTCACCGGATTGGGCGTTCAACAAACTATTCCTGCTCATGGAGAAGCAGCATAATCGCGGGCAGGACGGCGCGGGCATCGGCTGCGTGAAACTCAACATGCCCTTGGGGGAGCCGTACGTCTTTCGCGCACGCAATGCCACCTCGTCTGCCCTTTCAGACATTTTCACATCCCAACAGCGCAATCTCCGCACACTTCGTGAAAACGGCAGGTGGGACCCCCAAGACGCTCAGGCTTTCAAAAAATTCTTCAATTTTGGGGGAGAAATTTTGGTGGGGCACCTGAGGTACGGCACCAGCGGTCAATTTGACGAAGGCAGTTGCCATCCTTTCCTGCGACGCACCAACTGGACGACCCGTACCCTCATGTTGTTGGGAAACTTCAACATGACCAACGCCGATGAGCTGAATCGCACGCTCATTGAGCGCGGGCAGCACCCGGTTTTCGACACAGATACCCAAGCCGTGCTCGAGGAAATCGGATACTACTTGGACGAAGCTCACACAGACATCTACCGCGAGCTGCGCGATAAAAAGACCCCCGGGCGCGAAATCCCGTGTGTTATTTCTCGCCGCTTGGACCTCTACGACATCATCGGCAAGGCATCGCAAAACTGGGACGGCGGCTACTGTGTGATGGGGGCTGTGGGTAACGGCGACTTCTTCTGTCTGCGCGACCCGCACGGTATCCGACCCTGTCATTATGTGCTGACGGATGAGTACTTGGCGATTTCCAGCGAACGCGTCCCTCTGATGAGTGTGATGGGGGTGGAATGCGAGGATGTGCACGAGCTGGAGCGTGCCGACATGATAGTGGTCAAGAGCGACGGGAAAATCACCATTGCCCCGTACACAGAGCGGTTGGAGCCCACGCCCTGCTCCTTTGAAGCCATCTATTTTTCGCGTGGGAATGACCCCATCATATACCGCGAACGCAAAGCACTCGGGGCAAACCTCACCGAGAAAGTCGTGGAGTGCCTAGGCGATGAAAATTTTTCGAAAGCGGCCATCACCTACATCCCGAATACGGCGGAGGTGTCGTATTACGGACTGCTGGAGGGGCTGCGTGCCTATCGCCGCGATCGCGTGACAGCCGCCCTCATTCGCGCTTTTCACGATGGCTCACTGTCTGATGCGCTCATTCGTGAATTGGTTCAAAGGCGTTGGCCTCGCGCGGAAAAAATTGCCCACAAAGACATCAAGCTGCGCACGTTTATCTCTGAGGAAAATAGTCGTCAGCAACTGGCAGCACAGGTGTACGATCTGACCTACGGAGCCATCGGGAGCGATGAAGTACTCATTGCCATCGATGATTCTATTGTCCGTGGTACCACGCTGCGCTCTTCTCTGCTCCGCCTGCTCGCCCGCTCGAAAGCGCGCAAAATCGTCATCCTCTCCTCCGCTCCGCAGATTCGTTACCCGGATTGCTACGGCATTGATATGAGTGAATTGGGAAAATTTATCGCGTTTCAGGCGGCTATATCGTTGCTCAAGAAGCGGGGAGAGTATGCGTACATTTCGCGGGTATACGATGAGTGCCGCCGCCAGTTGACGCTGCCGCCCGCGCAACGTTCCAATCCGGTCAAAGATATCTATTCTCCATTCACGGTCGATGAAATCACGGAGGAAATCTCGCGTTTGGTCACGCCGGATAATTCGACCTGTGAGGTACAAATTATCTACCAGACACTTGAAGGGCTGCACGCGGCTATCGAGGGACCCTGCGGCGACTGGTATTTCAGCGGAAATTATCCGACCCCGGGCGGCTTTACCACCGCGAACATCGCGTTCATCAATTGGTATGAGGGAAGAGATGGACGCTCCTATTCCCTGCCTGTCTGACACCACAAACACCCCATGAGCACGAATGCACCGAGCAAAGATCGGAATGAACTTCCGGATGAGGAGCTCATTCGGATCACGTTGGAGGGGAATACCCGCGCATTCGATGTTTTGATACGCCGCCATAGCCGGAAGCTGCACGGGATGTTACTGCAAATGCTCAATTCGGAAGCCGACGCGTATGATGTTGCGCAGGAAACATTCCTGCGTGCTTTTCGCTCGCTGCGTTACTTTAACAAAAAGAGCTCGTTTTATACCTGGCTCTACACCATCGCTGCCAATCAAGCGAGAAATTGGCTGCGTAAGCGTAAACGTGAGGGTACCTTCAGTCTGGATGATGACGAAAACGGAGACCCTCTCGAAAAAAATGATGAACTCGCGGACCAAGGGCCGGATTCCGATCCCGCCCGCAGTGCTCATATCACCGACATCAAGCAACGACTCCGCAAGGCACTCAACAGCCTTTCTCCCGCCCACCGCGAGGTTGTTACTCTCTGTGATGTAATGGGACTCTCCTACCAAGAAGTCTCCAAGATGCTGCACGTGTCAGAGGGAACCCTCCGCTCCCGCATCTTCTACGCGCACAAGCTCCTGCAAAGCATGCTCGATGACATTGAACGCTGAAGCATTATCTGTCGCAGCACGTCGAGCGACATACTCATCCTTCCCCGTTGTTCGTTAATACACGCGGGGTGAAACGCATGAGCTCCGCTTGGAAGGTGAGGGGGATGTCATCGGTAGGACCATTGCGGTTTTTTGCGAGATTCAGATTGGCATCCGTGCTATCCACCTCTTCATCGTCCTCATTATTGTTGGCATAATACCCCTTGCGGTAGAGTAGACCGATCATGTCGGCGTCCTGTTCAATGGCACCGGATTCACGCAAGTCGCTCATCATGGGCAGACCTCTCACCTTGCCGGTGCGGTTTTCGGGACCACGGTTGAGCTGTGCGAGCACAATGATGGGCAAACGAAGCTCTTTTGCCAACCCCTTGAGCCCGGCGGATATCTCCGCTATCTCGCGTTCACGGCTATTTTGTGCCTGCTTGGTGTGTGACCGCATGAGCTGAAGGTAGTCCACCCCGATGGCGCAAATGTCCGGATGCTCTTTGATGAGACGCCGTGCTTTAGCCCGCAACTCAGATATAGAAATGGCGGCTGTATCATCAATGATCAGCCCGCTGTTGCTGAACTCCACTATTGCTTTACGGAAAGCGGTCAGCTGATTATTGGACAACTTGCCGGTGGTGAGGGCATCGCGGGTTACGCCGCTACGGGCGTAGAGCAGACGCTCCATGAGCTGCACGGCGGGCATTTCGCAGGAAAAGATGACCACGGGCAGCCCCACATCCAGCACGAGATGCTCCATGATGTTGAGCAAGAGGGAGGTCTTCCCCATGGAGGGACGCGCGGCAATGACAAAGAGTTCACCTGGCTTAAGACCGTTGATCTTGCTGTCCAGTCGTGGGTAACCGGTGGTCAGCCCCAGCACCTCCCCCTTGCGGTCCATCATTTTTTCCATGTTGCTCACCGCTTCTTGTATTACCTTTTTGAGATTCCAAGCGGTACCGCTCTGGGAACTTTGCCGAATTTGCATCACCTCTTGCTCCGCAGAATCCAGTAACTGGTCGATTTCCGTATCCGCCGTCAGTGCCAACTCGTGCATGGAATTGGCTGCCATGATCATCGCCCGTCTCAAGTATTTTTCTTTGAGGAGTGCGAAGTGTGACTTAAAGAGAGCCGTGGAGCTCTCAACGCTGAATATATCCGCCAGCCCGGGAACCCCGCCCACCGCTTCCAAGTTCCCCTCATCCGCCAATATCTGCGCGATAGCCGTCAGGTCGATCGTCTCATTCTTTTCTGAACGCCGATGAATGATATTCCAGAGGATGCGATGCGCCGGGATGTAGAAGTACTCATCCGTAAGTCCGTTGCTGACGCACTCGTTGATGATGTAGGCAGGGTCCAACGTCATCATGCACAGCAAACTCTTTTCCAAGGACGGAGCCGAGGGCATAACCGCCTGCTCACTACCCGTCTTTTCTTGTGTGCTTCCTGAGGTATCTCGTTTCATTTTCCGTGCGCCAAGTTTAGCACCTCCACTGCCCCATCGCAAGTACGAACCATACCTGTCCAGGATAAATTAAAGGGTTAGTGGTGGGCGATGGCTTTGCCGCAGGGAGACAGGGAGGGAATTAAGTACGAGGTACGAAGTACGAAGTACGAAGTGGAGGAGTTAGGCGCAACACGGTTGCGCAGGGCATGGTGGGAGGAGGCAAAGCTGAAACGACGTGTGGAGAGTAAACCCATGCGGTCGTGATGTTGGTGCCCCCTTGGTACGCAAAGCGCGCGAAAACGGCATGAGGATTAGCATCGCAGCGTTTTTCGAGAATGTTATTGGGACGAGTGTGCGCTTGTCCCGAATAAATTAAGGGCTTAGTGGTGGGCGATGGCTTTGCCGCAGGGAGACACGGGGGAGATCAAGTACGAGGTACGAAGTACGAAGTGAAGGAGTTAGGCGCAACACGGTTGCGCAGGGGAGTTGAGAGGAGGTAAAGCCGAAACAACGTGTGGGAACTAAATCCATGCGCCCGTGATGTTGGTGCCCCCTTGGTACGCAGAGCGTGCGAAAACGGCATGGGAGGTGACAGGTGACATTGTGGTGCTGCGCAGTCGTCTGTGATCAGGCGGTTTTGGTGTGTTCGAGAAGGTTGACGGCAATTTCGTCGGCGAGGAGCAAGCCGCGCGGGGTAAGGATCAAACGATCCGGGGTGAGGGTAGCCAACCCCTCATCGCGCAGCATCGCTAAAAAAGCATCCGGAGCGGGAGAAATGAGGGTGCGGGGGATACCCTCATCCGTGCGCAAGCCGAGCCCGATTCTTTCCGTGAGACGTTGCTCGGGGCTGAGAGTCTCGGCACATCCCGGGGGAAGGGTGCGCTGCTCGCAGAGAGTTCGAATATAAGCTTGTGTGTTGCCCTCATTGGAATAGCGCAAACCGTGCAGAGTGCCGCACGCTCCGGGTCCGAGTCCCACGTAGTCCTCCCCGCACCAACAGGAAAGATTGTGGAGGGAGCGGCAAGCCGGTGTGCGCGCGTAGTTGGAGACCTCATAGTGGTGAAACCCGGCAGCTGTGAGCAACTCATGTGCCGTGGTGTAGAGCTCAACTTCCGTATCTTCATCGAGCGGAGGAAGTGACTCAAAGGGCGTGCCGCTTTCCCGGGTCAGACTGTACGTGGAAATGTGCTCCGGCTTACAAGCCAATGCTTGCCGCAGCGTACCGCGCCAAGTCTCCGGCGTTTGCCCCGGCAGACAGAACATGAGGTCCAGATTCACCTGCGGAATCCCCGCGTCGCGCAGCATCCGCACTCCTTCCGTAATTTGAGCGGGGGTGTGCTCGCGCCCGAGAAATTGCAGCTCTCCGGGTTGAAAACTCTGTGCCCCCAGCGAAACACGCGTGATCCCCAATTCCCGCCACTGTCGCACCTTCGCCAAGGTAAAGGTGGCGGGATTCGCCTCGAAACTCCACTCGCTCAACGTGGAAAAATCGAGCACCTCCTTCAGCCCACCTACCAAGGCAGCCAAGTGCGTTGGAGAGAGCATACTCGGCGTACCTCCCCCAAAGTAAAGCGTACTCAGAGAACCCCCGTAAGGCAGCCGCAATCGCGTCTCCGTGAGCACCGCCCGCACGAAAGCCCGTATATCGACGGCACCCGGCGTGTGCTTAAAAAAACCACAGTACGGACATATCCGGTGGCAAAAGGGGATATGGACGTAAACCGCCAGCTCTCCACGCATACACATTTGTCCCAAATAAATTAACGATTTAGTGATGGGCGATGACTTTGTCGCAGGGAAACGGGGAGGTGATGAAATACGAAGTATTCGAGTTAGGCGCAACACGGTTGCGCAGGTGAGGCGAGAGGAAACAAGGCGGGAACGGCGCGTGGAGGACGAATCGAAGCACCCGTGAGACCGACACCTCCGCGATACGCAGGGCGCGGATGAAACGCTGACGCGCCGCGCGCTGGCGACCATCAGGGAATCCCCCCAGACAAGGACATTACACACGCCCCACCCGGCACTCCCCGGCTTTGCTACTCTGTACTTCTCTCGCGTTGCGGGACTTACAGCTCCGCTGCGGCCGGTTTGTCCAAGAAGAACTTGGCATCCGGATGCTTCTGCAGGA
>CAYWNS010000027.1:0-13887 GCA_964459715.1 uncultured Akkermansia sp. | reverse complement strand
TCCGCTGCGGCCGGTTTGTCCAAGAAGAACTTGGCATCCGGATGCTTCTGCAGGAAAGAAGCAGCCACATCCGCCGTGACGGGACCTTGGATAGCTTTCTTCACGATGGAAGCCTTCTTTTCGCCCCATGCCATGAGCCGCACTTTCGCGGCACCCATGATCGTGGCAACTCCCATGGTGATAGCCGTCTTGGGCACATTATCAAAGCCACCGAAGGCCGGAGCGGCGTCCGTCTTTGTCAGGTCATCGAGGGTCACCTGCCGAGTGATCGTCGTGTCATCCGACCCGGGCTCATTGAAGCCGATATGACCGGTGCGCCCGATGCCGAGAATCTGCAGGTCGAGCCCGCCGCATGCCTTAATCTTTGCCTCGTAGGCGGCACAATGTGCCGGTATGTCCGCCGGTGCCAGCGTGCCGCAGGGCAGATTCACGTTCTCGGGCTTGATGTCGATGTGATCGAAGAGATTGTGGTGCATGAAGTACCAGTACGACTCCGGGTGCTCGTGCGGCAGTCCCGTGTATTCATCCAAGTTGAAAGTGGTCACGTTAGCGAAAGAAAGCCCTTCTTCCTTGTGCAAGCGAATCAGCTCTGCGTAGAAGGGGAGAGGTGTAGCTCCGGTGGCAAGCCCAAGCACAACCCCTTTACCCTCAGCCTGCCGTGTGCGTATAAGCTGAGCGACTTCAGCTGCCAATACCTTGGCGGCTTCCTGTGGCGTATCGAATACTTCGTATGTCATAGCACGCCTATTGTATGCCCCTGCCCCCGAATTTCAACTCTAAAATGAGACGAAAAGAAAATTTGCGAATTTGTCCCCAACATACACATCTGTCCCAAATAAATTAAACGCTTGGTGTAAAGCGATAAATGCGCCTGTGGTGATGAGAGCCCCGTGGAGTGTAGAGTGAGAAACCCGCATAGGAACTAACACTGAGGCAATTATCAGAGAGTTTCATGTGACGGGTGTGGTCGTAACTGAACCATTTGCGGCGGCACTTCCCATGCCGCCCACCTCACACGCCACTCTCTACCGCTCCACCCATCCCCATCACACCCGCAAAAACCCCGGAGAACGAAGCACCGTTTCGCTGCCCCACCACTATACCCGCGCCACAGCTCCGCTACTTCGTACCTCGTACCTCGTACTTCGTACTTCGTACCGTTTCTCCAATGAAGGTGATGAGCAAGAGCACGAGGATGAGTGCCGCCGTCGCGGAGCTAGCCACCCATGGGGCGGACAGGTGGGCGAGACCATCGTTGAGCAGACGCCCCCAGCTTGCGCAGGTGTCCGGCATACCGAAGCCTAGGTAATCCAGCGAGGAAAGCGAGAGAACGAGGAACGCGAAATTGAAGGGAAGTGAGGTAAGGATGGGTGGGAGGAGGTTGGGCAGGATATGGCGCAGCAAAATATGGAAAGAGCCCGCTCCCACGGCACGGGCAGCCATGACATAATCGCGCGCCTTCTCCCGCATGGTACACGTGCGTACTAAGTAGGCGATGGGCATCCACCCCAACAAACTCATGAGCAGCAAGGACAGGGGAAGCCCCCGCCATTCTGTCGGGAACATATCCGTGACAGCCATGACCACGAGCAAAAAGGGCAGCTGTGAGAGGACTTCGATGACGCGCTGAAGCACCAGATCGAGCCAACCACCCAAATACCCCATGAGCATACCGATGCTTATACCGAGAGCGTAAACCGTGGGCAGGAAGAAGAGTGCCGCCTTGACATTCACCTGAAAACCGCCGATGAGAGAGGCGGCTATATCCTGTCCGTAGCTGTCGGTTCCGAGGAGATGCCCGCCGACGAGAGGTGGGGCGGGATGGAAGTGGATGAGGTAGATGCCCGGGCGGCAGCGATTCGGAGAGGGAGGAAGGACGGACGGAGCACGGTAGGGCAATTCCCTGCCGAACTCACTCGCCCCCCCACCGACGGGGCGTCCGTCGCGGTAGCGGATGCGGCTGTGTACATCGCCGTTCACGTAAAGCCGGAAAGCCGTGCCATTGTAGGGCGCGACACCGTCCGGCGCGTAAACCACATCACCGCGTACGGGGAGTTTTTGCACGGGAAAAGGGGTCGTGTCCCCCGCAGGTTCGAAGGGGATGGGGGGCATGAGCACAAACAGAGGTCCCCCGACCCGCCCCAAGTCGGCGTGCAACCTGCGGTAGTCCGCCTCGGTCAACGCGGCGTTCCCGGTCAGCCCGAACACCCTGCCGGGCAAAGGATGCCGACGGAACGCGGGGAAATACCACGAGCCATCGGCGGTTTGCACGGCGAGGGCTCGCTTGCCGACGAGCAGTCGGTCCGCCCCGGATAGCAGGAGCAGTCCTCCCAGAAGCCATAGAGAGAGCATGCCGAGTTTACTGCGGCGAAACCGCGCCCAAGCCCGCTGTGTCCGCGAGGCGTGTCTCGCGTCCCGAACGCGTACCGACAAATAAATGCCGAGGGCAAGCAGGGAGAGCACCACCGCCCAGCCGAACCACTGCACCCGTCCATCCGCCGCCGCTGCCGGGCACCATTCCACCGGGCAATTCAGGAAGCTGAACTGCCGTGCCACCGAAAAGGACCAAGAGAGCGTGGGCAGAAGCCACCCGCAGAGCTCCGCCGCCGCGCTCAATAATGAGCAGACGATCAAGACCCAAGCTATGACTTTGGTGCTCACGGATACCTAACGGAAGTTGATACGCGGGTCGAGGCGCGCCACGAGTAAATCCGACGCCAGATTTCCCAGCACAATGATGAATGAGCTGAGTAGCAAGGTACCCATGATGAGCGCGTAATCTTTGTCGATGAGTGCTTGGTAACACAGCAAGCCGAAGCCATGGATAGCGAAGACGCGTTCGACGAGGATGGAGCCGCCCACCACGGCACAGACCACACCGCCGAATCCGGATACTACGGGAAGCAGTGAGTTGCGCAGGGCGTGCCGCCAGACCGCTCGGCGGTAGCTGTTGCCCTTCGCAATCGCCGTGCGCATGTAGTCCGCCCCCAAGTTCTCGAGCAGCCCGGTCTTCATCATCATGGTCGATAGCGCGAGTGAGCCCACCGCGTAGCAGCAGAGAGGCAGCACCGTATGCCGCGCCACGTCCGCGAGCTTCTCCGCAAAGGTCATCGTCGCGAACTCCGGACTCGTGAGCCCGTAAAGCGGGAAATAGTTCAGCCGCGCACCCAAATAAATGAGTAAGAGGGCACCCAGAGCGAAACCAGGCACGGCGTATCCCACGTAGAGGAGCGCGCTCGTCACCCGATCCCCTATACTGCCGTGGTGCAGTGCTTTCCATATCCCCAGCGGCACGCTTACCCCGTACATCACGAGCATTCCCAAGATGCCGAAATAGAGAGAAACCGGCAGACGTTCCAGCATCATGCTCAGCACGCTCTCATCGTATTTGTATGACCTACCGAGGTCTCCCTGCAAGATGCCGGACCACACCATGCGGTACATGATGGCACGCGCGCGCAAATCGGGGTCCCCGCGCGACCGCGAATGAACACGGCGGTGCTCCGCCCGCTGCTCCGCGCTCTCGATGCGCAGAATCCACCCTTCCTCCCTGAACCATGCCGGTAGGTCTCCCTGCACGCATCCTCCATCGCGGCGTACGCGCAGCACACGTGGGCTCCCGTCTGCCGCAGAAGTGGTAAGGTACGCGTACCCATCATCGCCGAACTCGGCTTTTGTGATGTCCTCCCGTCTACGCATCAACCCGAGCCATTGCAGATAGGCTTTCCAAGCGGGCTCATCTAGGTTGAACTGCTCGACCAACCGCTCTCTCTCCGCCTCGGTCACGCTCCCGTCCGGCGTGACATCCGTTTTCTCGCCCTTCAGCACAAGCGTTGCCTGCTCCTGCATGAGCTGCTCCGCCGGACCGCCCGGCACCAGCCGCGAAAGGCAAAACACGAGAATCGACACCCCCAAGAGGGTGACCGGCATCAGCAGCAGTCTCTTAATGACGTACAGACGTATTGCGGCTTCTGGGGCGGATACCGACATAGTTGCGCACGGACTTGAAGCTCGGGCGACTGACAGACGCTTCGCCGTCCCAGAAAGCGCAAGAACTGCCACCGTCTAGGTTCAACGCGTATTTGGGACGAAACGCCCCCATAGAATTCGGAGAGGCTAAAATTGAAGCGAGTTCATGCAGGGTGAGCGGGGAGGTAATTGCGAGGCACCAAGTACCCTGCCCATCGGTGGCCACAAAGGTACGCATAGTCTTTCGCGTACGCTCCAGCCCCGGCACAACGCGAAAGTCATCGACGAGAAAGGGTCCTCCCTGAATCGCCTCCCTCATCAATCGCACAGGGGTACGCAGTGCCTTACTGCGCACGAGATGGATATTGCTCCCCGTGTCAAAGAGCGTGCCGACAACCGTGAAATGCCCGGACGCAAAAGGAGAAATCGAGAGGGAGTCGTGGCGCGTGAGTCCGAGAGGGGAACGCTTGCTGTCCGCCGCGAAATAGCCGCCGTTGACACCGGCAACGCACGAATTGCGGCGCATGGCCGCATCTAAGGAGCCGTAGATTGGGGTGGCGTCTCCCTCATCGACGATGCACAATTCGTGCGTAGCGGAGAGGAAGAAGCGGACATCCATACGATACCCCCTCGACTCGCCTCCCAGCAGGCGGAGCATCTCTCCGGTTTCACTGTAATCTTTACTCTGGATGAGGGTGTATTGCGCCGCACAAAAACCTCCGAGAAGTAGCAGAAGACCGTAAGCAAACCGTGACCACACGCTCATCGTACGCCCGAGCACCAAACGACATTTACGGCAAACGTTTTTGAGCGGAAGTGCGTCCGTCCCAAGAAATTTCCTGATAATCGCCGCAATGCCGGTTTCCGTGCGGCACTCATACGCTCCACATGCCGGAGGAGTATCCACTTCACAGGTGCATTGTTTTATCCCCCACGCATGCTTCCCGCCTTGCTTTCTTCCAACTCTCCCGCGCAACTCCGTTGCGTCTAACTCCTTCACTTCGTACTTCGTACTTCGTACCTCGTACTTGATCACTTCCTCGTTTTCCCGCGACAAAGTCACCGCTCTACTCCGAGCGTTTGATTCATTCGGGACAGGTTTTGGGGCAGTAGAGCTCACTCGACTTTTGTGTTGCGTTCAGACTTACGCACGTCGAATTCATGCTCCTTATGTTTCTTATCATCTTCTTTTTCCTTCTCGCGGCGTTCACGGCGTTGTTCCCGCGTTTCGTTGGCACGTTCGGAGCCCCAGAGAACCGACAACCGGGTCATAGCTGAGCCGTAAAAACTCTTGGGATCAATTTTCATGCTGGCCCTGATCATGTCCTTCATGCGTCTACTGCCTCCCTCTTCACGTCGCGCCTGCCCGATAAGCAAGCAGTACGCCGCTTGGCGATCTTCGGCGCGCAGAGCCTGATCGTTGACCACCTTCATCCCCTCAACCATCAGCTCTCGGAGGCTGGTATGAAAATCCTGCTTCAGGAATCCATCTTTCGTATCCATCTGCTTGTACAGGAACTTCAACGCGTCGTGCGTATTGCGGCGCACGAGACCCGTGGTGTCCTGCGGGTCCGCTTCCTCCAACATTTGAACAAGATTTTCCGGCTTTTTGATGGGTAAATCGCCCACCTCTCCGAGTACCTTGGCCTTTTCTATACCCTGCAAACCCTCTGCTTTCTTCATCAACTCAACCATCTTGCGATGATCCGCGAGGTATTTGGCAATATTCGAACGCCCTAGGGCTCCGTCTTCATCTCCGAGATAATCTGTACCCGGCAGGTTATGATACATGTTCCCCGCCTTATCGAGCATCATCACCGTCGGACAGACCCCAAAGGGAATTGATGGCATCCCGTCGGAAATCGCGTCAGCCTTTTCCTTTTGCTCCGGTGTGGGGAACTCATAAATCGGAACAGCGAGCAATAGGGCGTTACCACTGACTTTTTCGAGCTCCTTGCTCTTCCAAAATGAGTTCAGCATGCGTACGCTGCGCTGATTCCAGTCCGGTCCGTAACAAAATACGATAATGCCGTCATCTCCCGCCGCCGACAGGGCATCCCGGAATGTTTTAGGACGACGCGGGTCGGCGGCTTCCTGCTGCTTCGGCGGCTCTGCCTGACTGTCAGGAGATTCCGCACTGCCTTGCGCGGCATCCCCCTCGGCGGAATTCTGCGCGTCCGCTGAATCTGAGGCAGTTACTGTGGGTGTCTCCTCACCATCCGTGACAGTGCCCTGCCCCACCGCGAGAGCGGAGAGCATCAGCCCCCCCAACAACGCAATCCGTAGTTGCGCCGTTAAATTATTTTTTGTTATCATAGACAAGGATAGCTTTGAAGTTAATACCTTGGTTTTGTTCCGCGCCGGAATCAATACGTATGTAACGAGCCGAAGGGCAGCCCCGCTCCACATTAACGACCACACAAGGTTTTTCTGATTCATCGGGTAGATTCGTCAGCAAGTCCCACGTTTTGCCATCGCGTGAAGTTTCCACAAACCACTCGCGGTAAGACTTGCAATCACTACCGGAGGGCACAATCACCACGCCGCCGATGTTGGTGCGTTTGGGGAGTTCAACAACAACCTGTTGGTGTTTCCCCTTTTCCGAAATAATGGCACCGCCTTGAGGGGTGAGAGCTGCGGCGTGTGTCACGATACTCTCCTGCTTCGGGTCATACTCACTGGTACATTTGTCATCCTTGAATTTGCAAAGCATCACCACGCCACCCGGGGAGACGAGACGTCCGCGCGGCGGGGTAAACTCCGGCATGTTATTTTCGTCGGGTTTCAAAAACTCCTTACTGTACTCATTGGCGAGCTTAAGATAAAACTCTCGGTCGCTCCCGTTGCCACGCTGACTCGCGAGGGAAAGCGCGGTCATCTCCTCCGCAGCGCGAATGACGGATGCCTTGAGCAACACTCGCGTTGTCTCGTAATCGGGGGCATCCTTGGGTAGCTCCTCGAGCAGCGTATCAACCATCTTCCGCACGCGCTCACCCACAGTTTTCTGCTCCATGTATCCGCGTCTCACTGCCCAGCTGAGGGCAGCACCGAAAGACGGTCGCCGACGAATACTGTCGGATATCAACTGGAAAAACTCCAACTTAGCGGGTCGCCCATCTCCCAAGGAATCGTACTGCATGTTGAGCATTGTTTCCATATCCCACTCCGCTTTCTCATTTTCATTTAAGTTTTCGAAATAACTCTTGAACGCTACCATCTTCTGTCTCGATGTCTTCAGGGTCTTGAGCAACGTGGGATAGATCGTTTCCGTGAGATAGCGAGCACACATCTCCGGATGCTTGGGAGCTACGGACGTACACACAAAGTCATTGACTCCCAAGTATTTTGATGGGCGGCGACTGAGGTGCTTGGCTGCCGTCTCCATGTACATTGTCCACACCGGATTGTACAGGGGCTGCATGGTCACTGCCATTTCATAGAGCTTCAACGCGTTAACAGGATTTTTGTTCTGGGATAGCAAGGCGGCGAGGCTGCACATCATCTGAGCGTCGCGCGTGCGCTGCCCGTCATGGTACATTTCTGTCATCATTTGCAGAGCACTCCAACGGTTGAGACCCCAGACGAGGTAATGAGGTTGCCGTTTTTCGGAAATCGAGTTGGTAGGATGCCACTCTCCATCGAAATACACAGCGTACGCGCAGTGCCCGGGCTCTCCCATCGTGAAAGCCGGGATGCCGTTGGCACACGCCGAAGAAGCCCCGAAGTGGGACAAACCGCCACACACCGCACCGATGTCGCGCGTTTCTTTGGCAAAGTTGCCCGGATAATGCACATCGAAAGGCTGGTAGTAGTACTTGGAGAAAATGACGTCACCATACTTGTTGAGGGGCAAGTAGGGTACTTGGCTGCACATACCCATGTAATCGCGAGCCGTAGCGGACGTGTTATCACGCAGCCACCGCATGGTACTGGCTGTACCGAAAGGACTATCTCCCTTCCACCCGCACGGGAAGTGCAACAACCAATCGGGCAGATTGCCGAACGACGAATTGAGCAATCCTTGGTCCCAGCTCTGGGCAAAAAAGAGGTAACGCTCACGCGCTTGGCGAAAATTGTCCTTTACGGGTCCTTTCTTTTTGCCGGAGTCACTGTCAATATCCGGGAGAGGAATGCCCGTGTCTTTGTAATAACTGATCTGTTCCTTCGTGAGGGGCACCCCGTTCCCGTACCAATTGTTGCGTGTAAACTCCACCGCCACCGCGGCCGCTATGCGACGCTTAACTCCCGGTTTCACTTTCACGTTATCGAACAATATGTCCTTGTCCATATCCTTATCCGCCTTACGGAACTGATTGATCATAGCCAAGGCAATTTCCGGTTTGCACATCTCGCCATCGTACACGAATGAACTGACCCACGGTAAATCATTAAGCAGCTTGGAAAGCGAATCCGCCACTTCCATGTCGCGCAACAAGTCGGACAGCGCATCCATATCCGCTCGGTGCAACAACTCCCACTGCGCAATCATAATGCGATTTTCCGGTTTTCTGATGTACGCGAGTACGTGCTCCATGTCCATCTTCCCGCCCAAGCCGGTGCGTATCCGCGTGGCGAGTTTCCTTTCAAGCAGCTTGGGTCTGCGCCAGTCTGTGTCACGTATGGGACTCTTAATCTTCTCCTCCTGTACGGGGCGGTGTCCATCATCCTCGCCCTTCGCAATCCTCATTTTGGTGATGTCGGCACTTTCTTGGTCTTTTTCCTCGTCATCTTCTTGACTGTCCTCAATGACAGGCTCGGGCTCCTCCGGCTCCGTCGGTGTATTATCGACAATTGGCTCCGGTTTCGGCTCTTCCTCTTTCGGGCGAATGTCTATTTCCGCCACCCTTTCTTCCTCCGGCTGCTCCTGCCGTACCACCCTGTCACCGCCCGGGAAAAACAGGGGGTCTATCAAGTACCCAACCAGCAAGGCTACCAGAATAAGCACAATGTAGGATAATCTCCACTTCATGCTCCCATCCTAGCGAATTTCCTCGCCCCTGTCAAGCATCATCCACCCCATTCCACCTTCATCCCACATCTGTCCTAAGAAAAATATGAACTTCGTGGTGGGCGATAACTTTGAGGCAGGAAGACGCGAGGGTGATCAAGTACGAGGTGAAGGATCACCGCCCACCACTTACTGCCCGGAGAAAATCTAGGGACAAAAGAGGATGCGGACAGTTTCCAATTTATTCATACGTAATGGTCTAGGATATGGTTGCGGGCGGAGACGGACATATTGCCGGATTGGAGGAGGGAGTTGCCCATGGCTTCAATGGTACTGAGGCTAGGGACGGGGATGCTGTCGATTTCGGTGGAATTGACTTGGGTGGAACCATTCAGGATTCTGTAGTAGGTATCATACAGGGAGGAATTGAAGATGACGTACAACCCGTAGACAATGGGGACGAGGAGGTCCGACCTACCCACGATGAAGTTAATTTTGTTCTCGGTGCTGATAGCCTTAAAGTTGGGAAATTGCCGGGAAAGATAATACCTCAGCGTGGCAGCCGCCACATGCTGCAAAATGCTCCCCGGCATGCCCCCAATACCAGAAGATACCCCTATGTGCAAGCCCATGACCAAACTTGTCTCACATCTGTCCCAAATAAATTAAACGCCTAGAGTAGTGCAATGGTTTTGTCGCAGGGAAACGGGGAGGTGATTAAGTACGAAGTAGCGAAACCGTGGCGCGGGGGCGGTGCTTCGTCTTCCGTTTTTATGTTAGTTGAGTGAGCGATGCGGATGTCGTGAGAGGGAACAGGACATCGTAACTACTTGTTAATTCATATATTAGTTTTATCCATTTTACATTTTGCAGGAATTCCTGCATTCTGTAAAGTGTATAATACACCACTCCACGCCACTTGGCAAGACCTCAAACCGAACCGGAACAAAGAAATACCCTTTCCCTACACAGCACCATCGCGTACCACATCCTCCGTTCCCCGGTCTTGCCTCCTTCCAACTCCTCCGCGCAACTCCGTTGCGCCTAACTCCTTCACTTCGTACTTCGTACTTCGTACCTCGTACTTGATCACCCCCGCGTCTTCCTGCCGCAAAGTCATCGCCCACCACGAAGCTTTTAATTTATTTGGGACAGGTGTGGTGGGGGGGAGGGGGATCGGGTGCTCCGTTCGCCTCATCTCGCCCTGTATTTCTGCATTCGACTGTTTGGCTTATCAGGAATCGTAAGCTCCAAATGGGTATTGAGGAGGGGGAGGATGTAGTGCTCACGTATCCATTTTCGATCCTTGACCCCGAGCATCGTCGCTATCTCGGTCATACTGCGCGGCTCGCGACAGAAATCAAGAATCCTCTCCGTGATCGTCTTCGAATTATCGCCATTTCTTGGCATTTGGTGCTGCTGTGACGCCTCTCCTCTACGGGTCAAACTTGTCTTGAACGGAATAGTTAATGCCACACCGGAAGCACGGGTATCGTAAAACGGAGAAGGAAGTCCGGCGCGCCGACTCTCTTCCATAATCAGGTGTACGCCTCTGCCCCAACCTTCTATAAGACCGCGATTGTAAAATGCATACGCAATGAGCGGGTTCCTCGGAATTGAATTGTTGTGATTATCGACAAAATCCTGCCAGTGGGTGCCTTCCGGAAAAGTACCGGGATTCTGAAACACCATACGATCGTCGTAAATAGCTAGGGCAGGTGTTTCGTTGGACGCATCCCACGCCCGGTGACAAAGCATGTTCACTGCCGCCTCACGAATGACATCGAATGGTACCGTCAGCGAATCATGCCTGTATTTTCCATTGATTCGCCCACTGAGATTAAGATGCTTCAGGCAAAATTCGATAACAGCATCAAATTGGACGAAAAGGTTACCCATGCATACAGTTTGGTCGCGGAACTCGCGCTTATCCGTGCCTTCAAAACGAGCGAGTCGCACCATGCATTGCGGATGCCGGAGCGCAGGTTCTTTGCCAAAAAGCACATGGGCAGCATTGCGCAGTTTTCCCTCTTCGTCCGCCATCCCCATTTTTCGAAGGAGTACAAGCGGATCCCGCATGCCCATCATCAGCGCAGGAATACGGTTCCTGCTTATCCCGTCGTTCACAGTCCGGTAGACAAGCTCTAGGTTTAAGTCCTCCGGCGTCAAGTCCGGATCACCCATCCTCTCCCAGCTAAATCGATAGGGATTACTCTGCCGAATTTTTTCCTCGTACAGTGAGCGGGGCATGAGCGATGTGGTACTCTCCACCCTATAAAACGCCCGCCCATCAAAGCTATAGGGACCACTCTTTGATACAGCTCGGTCAAAATGAAGTGCGATAACGTAAAATCCCGGTTTTTCGGGAAGCTCTACCCACTCTACTTCTATCTCCGCGCTCGGCTCTATTTTCCGTATGCTGTTGGCTATTTCCTGCCGCGTCCTGTCCGTTACCTCCTGCCCGACTACCCTCCCGTTAGGGTCTACCCCGAAAAGCAACCATCCACCGTAGGAATTGAGAAAGGCACACCCCGTCTCCATGCCTCTGTAGAGTTCGCCCGTCGTCCGTTTGAACTCTACCGTTATATTCTCCCCCATGGCAACCATTTGCTCTACCTCATTGTATGTCATTTTCTGCATCATGCCACCGGTTTCCCTTCTTGTCAAGTATCATCATACCCAACGAGTCCCTAACCACACCTGTCCCAACAAAATTTTCGAAAAGTGCTACCATGCTAATCCCCATGCGGGTTATGGACGCTTTGCGTGCTAAGGAGGCATCTGCCTCACGGGTGCACGGATTTATCTCCCAAGCCTGCTTCCCGCTTTGCGTTCACCGTTTCCTCCTGTGCAACTCCGTTGCGCCTAACTCCTTCACTTCGTACTTCGTACCTCGTACTTGATCACCTCCCCGTTTCCCTACCGCAACATCATCACCCACCACCAAGTGTTTTATTTATTTGCGACAGGTTTGGTCCCTAACGTCAAGTCGCTCCCTCCCCCTACGATTGAGAAATCCGCATGCACATCTGATCGCATGACTTGGGGGGATGACTTGGGGGGATGGTGACTTGGGGGGATGGGATGCGGTAATACTTTAGTTGAAAAGGATTATAACTCGACTTAGGGGGATGACTTAGGGGGATGACTTAGGGGGATGACTTAGGGGGAATACAAGTACGAGGTACGAGGTACGAAGTACGAAGTACGAAGTGGCGAAGCCGGGGAGTGGCGGGTGTGGTAGGCGTGAGGTAAGCGACAGGGAAAGGGTGTGCGAGGTGTGCGGAGCCGGGGAGTGACACGTGCGTGGTGTCGCAGCTTGGCGTGGGGTCATCATCTGCGTGGCATCTCTGCGGACTATACTCATGCATCTCCCGAGCTACCCATCACACGCTCAGCGTACGGCAAGGGTATCTATTTCACGGGTGCATTGATTTATGCCCCACATATTTTAGTTTTTCCATAAAAATTAAAATTGACAGAGGTCTTATTTTAGGTTAGAGTGCGAGTGTGAAGCGGAGGAATTCAGGGCGGTACGTGACGATCAGCACGGTCGGAGAAAGGGTACAGGCGTACATTCCGAACGCGCTGCCCCCGCGCCCCTTGCCGGAATTAGATACGGTGGGGCGGCAAACCTACGATGACGCACTGCGTATGCTCGGTGCTCTCGATGTCTTAGGGGAAGAATTGCCGACAATCGAACCGTTTCTCTACGCCTGTGTACGGCAGGAGGCCGTGCTTTCATCGATGATCGAGGGTACGCAATCTTCGCTGTCTGATCTCCTTCTCTTTGAACAGGGTGCTCTTGAACAGGAGGAAAGCGAGGACATCACCGAGGTGTGTTGCTACGTATCGGCTATGCAGTTGGGAATGAAACGGCTGGCGGATGGCTACCCGATCTCCCTGCGCCTCATGCGTGAGTTGCACGCCGAGCTACTGCGCTCCGGACGTGGCACAAACAAAATGCCCGGTGAATTCCGACGAAGCCAAAATTGGATTGGTGGGACGCGACCCGGCAATGCCGTCTACGTCCCGCCCCCGCCGCAGGAACTCATGTCTTGTCTCGGTGCTCTGGAATTATTTATTAACCGAGAGGACGACCACATCCCCGTCCTCCTGCGTACGGCAATGGTTCACGTTCAATTTGAAAGTATACACCCATTCCTCGACGGCAATGGGCGCGTCGGTAGACTGCTCATCCCGATGATGCTTTGCTCCGGCGGCATCCTGCGTAAACCCCTGCTCTATATGAGCCTGTACTTCAAACAACACCGACAGGAGTATTACCGCCTCTTGGACGGCGTCCGCAGCTCGGGGCTCTGGGTACCTTGGCTCGAGTTCTTTCTGGATGCCGTACTGGACACCGCAAACAACGCGGTCGCGACCCTTCGCGCCTTGCGTTCCCGCATGGCAGAGCACAATGCTTGGGCGCATTCGCTCGGTCAAAAAGGGAAGAATACCGTAAAAATCCTCGAGCTCCTACAACGCCGCATCATTGTGCGCCCCCTCTCCCTAGCCCGTCAAGCCGACCTCTCCCCGGCTACAGTCTACAAAATCCTCGAGTCTCTCCGTGCCCACCACATCGCGCAACTACGTACCTCATCCGCCCGCAACCGCATCTATGCCTACTCCCCCTACGCCGATATGCTGGACAAATCCATACCCGCCCCAAACCGCATCCGTCCCGAATAAATTAAAGGCTTCGTGGTGGGCGGTGACTTTGCGGCGGGGAAACGGAGAGGGGATCAAGTACGAGGTACGAAGTACGAAGTAGCAAAGCTGTGGCGGGCGGCATGTGGTAAGGAGGGGGGAATGGTGGGGAGGTGCGTGTGTTACGGAATGGCAGAGCAGAGCGGGAGAGTGCGGCGTGGGGTCGATGGGAAGCAAAAAGAAAGAATGAAGTGAAGGAGTTAGACGCAACGGAGTTGCGCAAAGGGAAACCGAAGGAAGCAAAGCAGAAAACACGCGCG
>CAYWNS010000026.1:0-22721 GCA_964459715.1 uncultured Akkermansia sp. | reverse complement strand
TCTCTTCATGTATCCGCCTGCCACGTGTGTACCAACCTCACGGGTGCATGGATTTGTTCCCCACGCGAGGTTCCCGCTTTGTGTCCATCGTCCCCCTCCGCGCAACTCCGTTGCGCCTAACTTGAATACTTCGTACTCCGTACCTCGTACTTGATCTCCCCCGTCTCCCTGCGGCAAAGCCATCGCCCACCACTGAGTCCTTAATTTATTCGGGACAGCCGCGCAATTACGCGGTTCCGCAAAAAAAAGATTGAAAAATGGGGTGCAATCTGGTAAAAAGAGTGTCAACAGATTCACAAGCGAGCTGTCGAATATGAAAAGGATCAGACCCGGCAAAGTCACAGCATTTACCCTGATTGAACTGCTGGTGGTGGTGACCATCATAGGGATTATGATGACGCTGGCATCCACAGTGCTGCGCGATCCGGGTACCGGACGCACCCTCGATTCGGGGATCGATTTGGTAAATAGTATGATCGAAGAGGCGCGCGCGACCGCTCAAGGCAATGATACGTACACACGCGTCGTCATTGTGAGCGATCCGAAGGATATTGATAAAGATTCGCTCCATCTGCGGTATATGGTGGTACAGATGCTGCAAAGTGACCAAAGAAAGGGAGGCTCGTACGACGCGACGGACGTCACGGTACGTGGCAGATGGGTATCCACATCTGCCGGGGCTCTGCTCCCTGCCGGAATCTACTTCTCTCCCACCTTCAGCAAATCTCTGTCGTGGACTAAGGGCTCCTCTAAACTCATCAAGTCCGGTTCGGTCACCATCGGTAAAAATAAACGAGCGAATGCCTACTACTTTGAGTTTGACGAAAAAGGACACTTTGTACCACCCGGCACGAGCCCGGCTTCCCCTGCGCAACCCCAAAGGATCGTGCTGATCAATGCCCGACGCGGCAGAGGACGAGATGCACGCGATGGACTCGTGCCTCTGCAGCAGGATAAAGAGCACCGACCAGTCGGTGCCAAGGGACTGGTGCTCTGGCCAAACGGCTATACGACACCTTTGCGTACACGTGCCCAAATCTTTGAAAAATAGTATCCCATTACCCCTATGAGTCCCTCTTTCCAACGAAAGCATTGCGGGTTTACCCTCATGGAAACCCTCCTCGCCGTCGCGCTCGTCGGCATGCTTATCTCCATCTTCCTCACCGTCTTTGTACCTTCTCGAGGTATCGTACAAAAATCTCTCACTAAGCAAGAATCTGACCGTATCGTAAGCATCTTGAAAGCCGAAATGGGCACGGTGCGCGAGAATGAGCGTGTCAAGGACGGCGGTAATGCGGGACCCGGCAAATACACGTGCCCCTTCGATAAGGGCTTTTACTGGGTACTCGCTTCGGCTAAGCCCTCTACCTCTGTCGTTGTCTTCTCGTACCGCGCCGATACGAAAGCACCACGGCGGGAGGACGGCACCTATCCGGCCATCCCCGTCATAGAAAGCCGCCCCGGACACGACACACAGCTCACTTCTATTGCATGCTTGATGGATGACCGCATCCACAAGGAGGACATTCCGCAAGCGATAGGTCCGGTCTTTCTCGTTAAATTAACCCAGATTGACCAAGAAGGTACGGGAAAATTTCGCCTCGCATCCTCTCCTGGAAGAATCACCAAGGCGTCTGCCCCGAAGGATTACCATTCCAAGGAGGATGAAGAAAGACCGTGGGGCGGTGCCATTTTTTGCCGAGCTGACTTTTATTTGATGGTTCCCCCAAATCCGTCCCGCTACGTGAAACGTCCTTGGTCGCGTGTGGGTCGCCCTGTCTTCTCAACTAACATCTCCATTCGTCGATAACGGAACATTCACCCTTTCACCCTTCGCGGAAATGACATTTCACACCTCTGTACATCGACATTTTCGGCGTGCTTTTACGCTTGTGGAGCTTATTACTGCAATGGCCATCACCGCAATTCTGGTGGTTATCATCATGCAGCTTACCAATCAAAGCATCGCGCTGTGGAAATCTGTACGCCAAGACACGAGCACATCTGCCGCTGCGCGCATGGCACTGCAAACGATTTGTCGAGACTTAGAATCCATCCAAATACGGAACAATGCACGGGGCTATCAATGGATGTTCGCCGAAGTAGATAATGCGATGTCCGGGGTACCTGTGCCCATCCCAAAGTCTGCTCGTTGCATTTTCTACGCGTGTCCGCCGGATCGCAATCCGTCCGTTAGTTCCACGCCTTCTTTGCGAGGTAACTACCGTACCTTGCTTGCGTCGGAACAGGATACTCAAGGAGATGTCAGCACCGTCTCTTACCGTCTCAGGTTCCGCGACCACATCCTCAACCTACCAAGTCGTAAGGGTGACACGGAGTCTTTCCCGCTCTTTTCGCTCTATCGCTGCGTTGTCTCACCACGTGACACCTTTGAGCGCATGCTCGGAGCCGATGACATGGAATCACGGTACTCCCAATTCGAATCGCGAGAAGATAAAAGTTTTCTGTGCGAGAATATCGTGGAACTCAACCTGACACTCAACGTCGAATATGTTGACACCAACGGCGGCTCCTCGGATAACGCTGATGCAAACTATACCGCGATAACCATTCCCATTCTCTCTACATCAGCCAAATCCGGCAAGAAAACTTTTCGGTTGTATAGTGACTATGCTGATACCGAAAGGGGGCGGTTACAAAATGCCCGTGTTGTCTCGGCAGAAGTATCCATTACCGTACTCACGGAAGAAGGTGTAGCCCTCGTGGAGCAAGTGCGTCTCGGGCAACGTCGGGCCCCCAAACTCGAGTCCTTCTTTTCTAAATACACAAAGTCCTTCTCGCGTTCGGTCTCTCTGCCTCTGCCGCTGTAGCCGCGAAGTAACCTTACGATGCTCCTCTCTGTGCCGCAAGTGCAACGTGTGATGTCTGCGCGGTCTGTTTTGTGTGGCTTGACAACACCCGGTCGTTTCATCTCCCCATGAAGTAACATGCCTCTCAAGGAGTCAGTGACCTCACATGAATGGCTGTCGGGGCGTGAAGCACCGGGGGTGGATTTGCCCGAACTCACGCTGTGGATCGATACATGCCCGCGCGGTGGTTACGAAAACATGGCGACTGATGAGCTCCTCCTGCGCCATCCAAAAGCTTGGTTGCGCATCTACCGTTGGAAGGACTCCTGCGTGAGCTTCGGGTATTTCGATACCTCAACAACGGCTCATGCCCTCTTCCCGGGCGCATCCCACTATATTCGTCGGTGGACCGGCGGGGGGATCGTCGACCACCGCCACGGCGTCACCTATACCCTCACCCTGCCATCCCCCCCGCCGGGAGCTCCGCAATACCCCTGCTCAGCCGTACTCTACAGGTGGATTCACTCCGCCTTGGCACACGCACTCCGTGCCCGCGGGGTAGTCTGCCATTTGCTTTCGCAGGACGCCCCCTCCGGCGGTCGGGCTTGCTGGAGTAGCCCCGTGACAAGCGACATCGTCGATGCCGCCGGGCATAAACTTGCCGGTGCGGGACAACGCCGCTTTCGCGGAGCCGTACTGCACCAAGGACTCATCCAACAATGCGCGCCAACACCGGGTTGGGAAATGAACTTTGCCGCTCAATTGTCCCCTAAGGTGAATCTCTTGCTCAGTGCCGTGCCGTGGCCCAACTTTGAGCAGGCTCTCAATGATCTCTGCTCCTCAAAGTACCTCACCGCCGCGTGGGAAGATGAATCTCACGGACGCAGAAACCACCACGCGCCCACACCGTAGCCTGTCTTGGGGGAGTGGGGCTCAGCGATTGCTTGCGGACAAGAAAGCGCGCACGGAAAAGATGCCGTTGTCAATGCTTGAGACGGCATACAAGTGGACAAAATGCTGTGCGAGCCGGGCAAGCAAGGCTTTGACCTGAGGACGAAAGCGGTGCTTCGAATTCACGATAGCCGCGAGAGTGGGAAGGTGCACGCTACTTACCGCTCCGCAATAGGGCATGTTGCCCGCTGTACTCGCGATCAGCCGCGCACTGAGTGCCTCATCATTGCCAAGTATCACATCGCGGTCGTTGAGTGTCACGTTCGAAGGGAACATGCCCGAGACAAAAGGCAGAACGATAGAGTATGTTTCCGCGAGGTTTGCCACTCTGCCGTGCTTGATCGGTAAAACGTTCGTTACCATCGGTGGCACACCGAGTTTCTCCAGCCCCCGCCCCACACAACTGAGCATTTGCCGCCACCCCGCGGACAACGCGGCTCTCTTTTTCACCCTGGCGCACAGTGCCCACGCCGGAGGTGCCCCCTCGCGCGACGCATGGACGGCGATAACTGCCAAGGGGGCTTGTATCCCGCCTAGCATCGTACCTACGGCATCCCCCACCCCCTCTAGCTCTTCACCGAACATCCGAATAGAAGTGGCGTACTTTTCCGGTCTCCGCCTTGCCTCTGGTTTCAGGGTAAGTGCCATCCCACGGTATACAGTCGGCAGTTTCTCAACTATCCCGCCCCGGTCGATGTCTGCCAACGGACAGGTGAACGCCGTACTTTCCAAGTAAAAAAAGGAACCCGGGGCATCCGCCTGCTCTGTCTGCCGCAATGTTCCGGGAGCAAAACTTGCTTGCAGCGCATCTGTCTCACCTTCCGCGAGTATCCCGCCGTCTGTCTGCCAAATCTGCACGCTTAGGGGCGTCTTGCTCAAGGGCGTCGGTCCGAAGCAGGCAACCAGCTCACAAAGTGCTTCTTGAGCGGCATTGTATGCGGCGGCATGCTGTGGGTCATCCATAGAGGCTTCGCGAAGGGCGTTCACGCAAGCCTGCGCGAGATTCAACCGCCTCAGGCGCAACGCAGTCTGCCATGCGCGGCAAAGTTCCGTGCTGGCGTATAATGAGGCGAGGAGCTCGTGCGTGGTCTCATCCGATGCCGCAGGCTGTGGCACGCCCTCGCGTAGTGTCCTCGGCAGGGCGATATCTGTCGGATGCTCACAGAGTATCGTTATCGCAGTCCCCCCTCGCAGGGTGGTAAGTAGGTAGACTCCTTTCCGGTCAAGAGCACGACAGACGTCCGGATCGCGCAGTTTGCGTCCCGTGAAGAACTCCCACGCGCGTCGTTGAGACATGCGGATACCTCGGAAGTCTCCGTATTCCACGCACTGCACCCCCGCCCCGAGCTCTGCCATTTGCCCGAGGAACTCCGCCAACCGTCGGTGCGCGTCGGCAAAGTCCCTTTCCTGCCCCTGCTCGGCGGAAAGGGTGAGGTAGATGGGCGCGACAGGATGAGATTCCAAGGCATGTAGGAGGTCTTCCTTACAAACTTGCTCCTGCTTACGGAAAGCACGGCGGATGGCAGGGACGAGTTCCGGACGTGCCTTTGCCGTCCACGCCGCTTCCCACCTCCGCAGGGCTCCCACCTGTAAACTATACTCCGCCATGGGCAACGAACTGCCCCGTCCGAGCACCAAGGTCGCGCTTCCCACGCATGCCAAACTGCGTGCGCGTTCTGCGCCGAGCCCCACTCCCAGTATTTGCGCGAGCTCCCGTGCGTATTCTCCGGCATTGCGCAACTCGAGCCTCACCTCCGCTTCCTGCGATGTCTGCTCAGCCGTTAACAGTGTCGCTTCCCGCGCAGGTGAACGATCACTCGGAAGCATCAGCCGCGTGAAAATATCCCGACCGCTCTCAGCCCCAGCAACCATTCCAAGCCACATCAGCGCGGCAACGCAGCAACTGCATAAATTGCAAACTCTGAGCATCCAAGCACCAACTCGAGCACACGCCACCCCCTCCCGGCAATCTTTCATGCGGTCGATCACAGTTCACGGGTCGGGTGTGCAACCCCTACGCCCCGCGATAGCTCGCGACAGCTGCGGCAATGCGGGCAGAAACCGCCTCGGGCTCGCCTTCCTCTGTCACGTCTATCTGCACTACCTTGCCCAACGCTCGGTAATGCTCGACCACCGGCAGGGTCAACGTCTCGTAGTCTTTACGCCGCTTCGCGAAAGCTTCCGGATTGTCATCGGTACGCACAATCATCGGTGTGCCGCACTTCGGGCAGAACTCCTCCCCATTGCGCGTCGTTTCTCCACACTTCGGACAAGCCTTGCGCTTGAGCATGCGTGCTTCAATGAGCTCGGGTGCCACATTCAGGTAAATCACGATGTCCACAGCAAGCCCAAGTTCCGCCAAGTTCGCGTCCAGTGTCTGCGCCTGTGCCACAGTACGTGGATACCCATCCAGCAAGCAACCACAATCCCTGTTGTTGCCGAGCCACTGACTCACGATCCCATTCACCACCTCATCCGGCACAAACATCGCCGCGTCCATGTACTTCTTCGCTTCCAACCCCAGCTCACTTTGCGCCGCCACCTCGGCACGCAGCAGTGCCCCGGTACTCAACGGCTTGAGCCCATACGTCTCCGACAAAAAAGACGACTGCGTCCCTTTCCCGGACGCCGGTGCACCCACCAAAATAAATCGTTTCAGCGTTTTCATAGCATCTCCGGCACTTCTCCCGCGCCGCGCGAATCATACCATACCCTCCACCTCAACGCAAGCATAATGCCGCAATCTCTTTCACGCTCCACATCTGTCCCAAATAAGTTAAGGGCTTAGTGGTGGGCGATGATTTTGTTGCGGGGAAACACGGGGATGATCAAGTACGAGGTACGAAGTACGAAGTGAAGGAGTTAGGCACAACGGAGTTGCGCAGGAGAGTTGAAAGAAGGCAAAGCCGAAACGATGCGAGGGGAATAAATCTATGCACCCGTGAAGTTGAAGCCCCCTTAGCACGCAGCGCGTCTGTAACCCGCATGGGGATTAGTAAGGCGGCGTTTCTCGGAAATTTTATTGGGACGGGTGTGTTCACGCTCACGGATGCGGGACGCCAATATACCTCAATGTTCCGCGACCTTTTGGTGCCACTTTTTCGCTTCTACTTCGTCTCTTTCCACCCCCATCCCGGTTTCGTAGTACAAAGCAAGGCGGGATTGCGCTGCGGCATAGCCCTGCTCGGCAGCCAAGCGGGTTATTTCAAACTCGACCTCCTTCGGATTCTCTCCCCACCTATTGGTACCACGCTGGCTGTCCATGCAGAACATGACGATGAGGGCTATGCCCCCTATGCCCGGGATGAGCAGCAATAATTGACACCAACCGCTCATCCCGATGTCGTGCAGACGACGTGCACCATAGCCGAGATGAAGCAAAAAACCGTATATGAACGGCGGTGCCCACAGTACCAAGGTGATAAGAATCGGAATATCGGGAATACCGGAAACTGTCGTGAGTTTCATCGTTATTGCGAGGAATGCCACCGCTTCAAACAACGAACCCATCACCACGTAAAACAGCATTGTCACGCCACTTATCGATAGCCAATACTCTCTGCGTCGCATGCGCCCTTTAAATCGAATAGTCAGCAATTCTTTCATACCCGTGGAGTCACTTCAAGTCATGAGCAATACTACACCCTTCACGCGAAAAAGGCAAACCGAATGCACCATATCTCCATCACACCTGTCCTAGATAGATTAAGGGCTTAGTGATGGGTGATGACCTTGAGGCAGAAAAACACGGGGGTGATCAAGTACGAGGTACGAAGTACGAAGTAAAGGAGTTAGGCGCAACGGAGTTGCGCAGATAAGTTTGGAGAAAGAAATTCACTATGACCAAATTTTTATTCTTGACAATACGTGGAATGTCTGCTTACATACCTCCACGCGACGTGCCAGCTTGGCGGAATTGGTAGACGCGCTCGACTCAAAATCGAGTTCTCACGAGTGTGGGTTCGAGTCCCACAGCTGGTATGCGGCGCACATCCACGTGCGCCGCTTTCTTATTAACACTTCAAGGGTTTGCGATCACGCTGTTGTTCGTAAAAGTTCCGCTCTTCGTATAATTTTGTGGAATGAAAAAGCAAACCACTCCTAAAGCCGGTAAAAAAATTGCATATACCCCAAAAAAGATTTGAGCATGGAGGAGAATTCTCCCACCATGCCCGGTGTCCATCAACACGGACTCCGAAAAACGCGCGTGGCAGGTGTCTGAACTAGGGCAGAAGTTTATTAGATTAGCTTTGCTTTCGCTGCTCGACAACGTCCAGCACGGCATTGACGATTTCAGACACCACACCCCGAAGCAGCACCGGGATCGAAGCCAGTTCCGGCGCGACCGCTTTCTCATCGACGCTCTTTCCGGCGAGCTTTTGCTTGAGCTGAGCAACCTCCGCCTCCAGTACCTTGCAGCGTGCCTCCCAATCCAAGGCACTCTCATCCTCCGAGATAACATCTTGTCCTTCAAGAGAAACCTTCTCCTGCTCCGCATCGTGCATCTCGGGGCAAACTCCTTCCGATGCAACCTCCTCTTTTTCATCGCTCTCCGCCTTTTTCGCAAAGAGACGAGGCGACTTCAATTTAGAGGCACTTAATCCAAAGATTTTCGAAATTTTCACCATGTTCGGCTCCTTGGGGAAAGCTCCTTTCGAACATCCCGCTTTCAACCAATGAGAGACAACTGTGGGCGTCACCCCGACCTGTCGCGCAAAATCCGCCTGCGTGATCTTTCTCTCCTCCAATAGTCTACCCAAGTTGAGCGCAAAAACCGAGGGCTTTTCCTCCTTCGGGTCTCGGATCCTCTGCATGATCTTGTCTTTCTGGATGTGCTCCTCATCATCCCACAACGCTTTCCCCAACGCCCTAATCGTCTCCTCTGAGGGATTCCCGTGTCCACTCAAAATCTTCGATAGTGTCAACGGCGATATACCCGCCTCCTGCGCTATTTGCGACTTCTTTTTCCCGACTCTCTCTATTGCCTTGCGCACAATAAGCGCGAGACGATTACGTATTAACTTTGCGTCTTTCCTTTTCATAATTGGTGGCTGTATAGATCGAAAAAAGTTGGGAGACATTCCTAACCCCCCACCCCCTCTATACCAAAATCTATCCACTTTGAAAAGAAAAAAATTAAAAAATTTTCATGTGCAGGTGAAAACGAAGAAAACAAAGCAGAAAGGAGAGTACGCTACACGAGGCAACCGAAGCTGCGTGAGAAGCGTAATATTTTCGTGGATAACCCCCGGGGAAAATACGACGCACCCGAGGATGCGCCGCTTAGGGCTACAGGGACTCGAACCCCGAATAGCGGTGCCAGAAACCGATGTGTTGCCAATTACACCATAGCCCTGCCTGTCGCAGCAGTTTAGTTGTCGCTGCCCCAAATGTCAAGAAAAAAATGTGACAAAAAATTCACCCCACACCCGTCCCAATAAAATTCTCAAAAAATGCTGCGATGCTAATCTCCACGCGGGTTGCAGACGCTCTGCGTGCTAAAGGAGTTTCAAGCTCACGGGTGCATTGATTTGTCCCCCACGCGTCTTTTCCGCTTTGCCTCCTCTCAAATCATCCGCGCAACCTTGTTGCGCCTAACTCCTTCACTTCGTACTTCGTACCTCGTACTTGATCATCCCCGTATTTCCCTGCAACAAAACCATCGCATGCCCAAAGGTGCCGCTACATTTTGTTTCTGCGGAATTGGGAAGTGAGGTAGAGGGTAACAAGGGCGGAGGTAAAGGCAAGCAGAGCGCACTGGGTTTGTCCACTCATACCGATGGCACGCATACCCAGCTGCACAGCGACCGCGAGCATACCCAATCCGCAATCCACCAAGTTACCGGCGGCAATGACATCTCCTCGTTTGTCATCATCAGCATTGTCCTGCAGCAAAGCATTGAGAGGGACGAGGTATCCGGATGCCGTACAACCGGCGCAAGCGAGAGCGACGAAGAAGAGAGGGTGACCGTAGGGCAACCATACCAAAGCGAGACAGGAGACGCACATGCCGATGCCACCGAGAGTGGCGAGGTCAGTTCTTATACGTTTGCCACAGAGAAACGAGGAAATGGCACCGCCGAGTACGGCTCCACCGCTGATCCATGCCATGAGTGCTGCGGAATCCCTTTGCTGACCAAGCACACGCATAAAGTGCATCCCCTCACCGCCCGACAATCCGTGGGCATCTTCCGCCATTTGCAGGGCGATGAGCATCATTACTCCCCCGATAAACCAAAAATAACCGATACCGATTTCACTGTAGCGGAGAGTTCGATTAACCCACAACAGACGCAACTGCGCAAAGTGTTCCCACAGGATGCTCCGTGCGAAAGGTCGCTTCCCTTCAGCGGGAAAGTCGGGAATTCGTAAACTGAGTATATATACCAGCACCGCAGCCGCTGTGCAGACAGCGCAGGGCCATGCCGTCGCCTGCCATCCTTGCTCCTCCCCCCAGAGTTTCAGTAGGTAATATACGACCCCCAGCGCGCCTATTTGACCGATCAGCAGGGCAAGCATCGAGCTGATTTCGAGAATGCCACTGGCAAATCCAATGTGCTGAGAACCAACCATGTCCTTGACCAAGCCCTTTTTGGCAGGACTGAAAAACATGGCCTGCACGCAAAATACAGAGAAGAAACCGATAGCCACCCCCACTTGGTGCAGGAAAAGCCCTGTTGTCATGCCGCCCAATGCCACCACTTGCAGGAGCACCATGTACTGCAGCAAGCGCGTGCGACTCATCCTGTCAGCCAGCCACCCCCCAAGCGGCGAAAACACCACAAACGGCAGCACAATGAGCACAGACAAAGGGTATTGTAAAGTTTCTCCCAACCAGATCCCAAGTGCAATCAACAAAAATTGCACCCCCTTCTCATTCAGTGAATTGAACGACTGAATGATCACTAAACTCCAAAATGCCCCCCATTTCACCTTGTTCTCCTTCCCCATGCCCCTCATCTTATCACTCTCGCTCCCCCCTCTCAAGTGCGAAGTGTGTCCAAGTAGCACAGCTGCCCCAAATCAATTAAAGGCTTAGTGGTGGGCGATAACCTTGCGGCAGGCAAACGGAAAGGGGAATGGAAGTACGAAGTGAAGGAACACGTTTTTCCTGCCACTTCCCCATTACCCACCACACCCCTTTTCCCTGGTTTTGCCACTTCGTACTTCGTACTTCGTACCTCGTACTTCTTATTGGGCGTCTGTAACCCGCATGGGGATTGGCATTGCGGCGATTTTCAGAATTTTTTGGGGGACGGGTGTGACTTCGTACTTCCTGTTTGTTTCTTCTTGCGTTTTCAGCTCGTTTGGCATACACTAAAGCCATGATGGATGAACAACTGAAGGAGCTGTGCGGGGCTGCGCTTCGCTACGCCGAAAAGCTTGAGGGAATCAGTAATGCAAGTCCGGCGATGCGTGCTCTGCTTGCCCGCAGTGGCAGGGCTATTCGTCGTAGTCTAGCGCGCTTTGATTCGCGCCTCCTGCTGATGGCAACGATCGGTTCTGTCAAGAGCGGCAAGTCCACCCTCACAAACTGCTTGGCGCGTCGTGCCCTTTGTGCCACGCAACTCGGTCTGGAAACAACGCGTTTGCCCATGATCATCTTGGCGAGTGATGACGGCACAGAGCGCATAGAACTCTTCTCGCCCTTGGCGGCGGATGCTCTCAGCGAGCAAGAACTCTTTGAGTTAGTCATCGACTATCTCCGCCATGTCGCCCCACCGGAATTTCACGAAAAAGTTTCCGTCGATCGCCGCAATATCACCCAAGCCAATCTAGACGCTTGGGCTCAGGGACACACCAACGCGAGCTGCGCGGCAATCTTTCTCACGGAACCGGAAGCCCGCCTCCTCAACGCCGGTATCGGTATCATCGATATGCCCGGCATGGACGGTCTCACGTCCAATTGGCACGATGAAGAACTGCACGAATGGATGAACGAAAACGCCGATTACTTCCTCCTAGTGCAAAGTTCCTTTGCCGCCCTCACTCCCGACACCCGCGACTATCTTCGCGCGGCTATGGAGCACTCCCAGCGCCCCATCCGCGTCGTCCAAAACCGCATCGAAGCCCAATTTTGGCTTCCGGCGGACGCTCAAGTCCGTCAACAAGAGCTTCAGCAGACCACCACCCAAAAACAACTCGGCAACTTCATCCGAAAAGTGATTCCCGGCAGCTGGGTCAATGCCGGTCTCGCTTGGTGGCAGCTCAATGACTCCTACGACAGTCCCCCTCGCTCCGAGGAGCCCGACTCTTCCCCGCGTGTCTCCAATCTGAACACGCTCGAGGCTGAAATCTTGGCAGATTTGAGCAACCCCACAGTCACGTTGCTCCGTAACTCGGCAGATTACCTGCGCAAAACGCTCGAGGGAGTGGATGCCCGACTGAGTGACTTCGCCGCAAAAAGCCGTAGCCACATCTCACATGTTCATGACATACAGTCTTCGATTCACCAGCTGAACGACGCCGCGCGCCTGCGTGAATCTATCGAGGGCAACAACTTGCGCGAGGGTCGCCAACGCTGCCATTACCTCGCCGACCAAGCCCGCCAAGCCCTTAAGACTCGCTTGGATGCCATCTTGGATTTGGCTGTAGATGGTTATTTCCCCAAGGAGTGGATGGAAAGAGAAATGCAGGCGCGGCAGCTCAACCTCATCCGCATCAAAGTGGAATCAGACCTAGGAGACCTCGCTGCTGAACAGGAATCTCATGTCCTCTCGCCCGCCAAAATCTGCGAACTCACCGACTTGGAAAAGGAAAAAATTGAGCAATGCGCGCAGATTCTCGACAAACGCCCGGCTTCCGAAATTGAACGAGATTACGTCCGAGCAGTGCTCGCTGCGTGGCAGCATGTTCCGCTGGATTGCGACCCCGTCTCCCTTGGAACCCTCAAGGAAACGCGCTTCCTCGGCATGCTCGAACGCTCGTGCAGCTACAATGAAACCGTACCCGAGTGGCGTCGCGCCGGGCGAGAGCACATCGACCACCGCCTCGATACTTGGAAAAAGAAAGTGGGTGAGGCAATGGATATGTTCGTCTCTCGCCGCATTGAAGCACTGGAGAAATGTCTGCTCGATGAGCTCTCTGCTTGGGAGTTGTCGGAGCAAACCGGTCCGTCCGTTGCCGCCGCGCAGCAGGACATCGAACTGGTGCACTCGCTGCGAAAATTCCTTGCGGTTCCTCTCCTCTCTGCCCGCCGTCTCTAGACTTCTCTTCCCATGTCGCTCCCGTTTGTCGAGGTCCTGTTTTTCCTCGCCATCTCCGGCGTTCAACATCGGGATGAGCAGTGTCGCTCTCTCTGCGCTTCCGGGCGTGTCTTTTTCGGCACTCTGCGGCTGCGCTCTGCCACACTTGATCGCATCTTGCTTGAATTCCCCGTGCAGTCCGGTGGATGGATGAGCCCCGCCAGTCCCTTTGCCCGTGCCGGTCTCTTTCCCAGAAATACGACTTGGGGTACTTACTCCCCCGCCGTCTTTCCCGATACGGTCTTCCCGGACATCCGGTTTTCTCGGCTTTCCACCGAACGCACCGGCTCGCTGCGCGGCTTCCGTGTGCCCGATCCGCCGGGTACAGGGCGCACCGATCTCATGCTCCACTTTGCCGAACGCCTTGGCTCCGAAGGTTGCATCTCCACTCCCAATCTCACCGCTTGGCTCTCCTTCTGCAACGCCATGTCTCATCTCCGCGCCTCCGGCATCAAGTCCATCCCTCTCCGCGTCTACCGCCCGTGCAAATGAGCGTGTGAAAGCCATTTACCGGTTATCGCTGCAATGCTAATCCCCATACAGGTTACAGACGCCCAATAAGAAGTACGAGGTACGAAGTACGAAGTGGCAAAGCCAAGGAAAACGGGTGTGGTGGGTAATGGGGAAGTGGCAGGAAAAACGTGTGTGATGAGGGTATTGGGCACTACGACTGTGACCGGACGCGTCATGTGTGACGGACAGAGGTGTCGCACGGGCATCTCTCCATGGCTTTGCATACCACGGGCGTACCGACCTCACGGGTGCATGGATTTAGTCCCACACGTCGTTTTGGCTTTGCCTCCCCCCGCCTTGCCCGCGCAACTCCGTTGCGCCTAACTCCTTCACTTCGTACTTCGTACCTCGTACTTAATCCCCTCCCTGTTTCCCTGCCTCAAAGTCATCGCCCACCACTGAGCCTCTCACTTATTTGGGACAGATGATGTTTGCGTCTCCATCTCCGCACATCACACTTGCGGGAAGGGGGAGAATGTGGTAAAGTGGCGGCGGTGAGAAGGGTACCGGTTGTCATACTCGCTACGGCGATTTTTCTATGCGGATGCAGCGTAAAGCGGCATGTGGCGCGGGTGATGGCACGCGTTGATACGATGTACGATCGGACACCGGAATGGGAAAAACTGCCGGAGAGATCGATCACGTGGGACCAAGCCCTGAGCATGATGAAAAAGAACAACCTGCAGCTACGGGATGCAGAAGACGCCATACGCCAAGCAGAACGCGATTCGTTGAGTGTATACACCGACATGATTCCCGGACTTTCGTACTATAGTTACATCACGCGCTCAATTTCACGGTTGACGGAGCCGGTTGAATCCAATGAAATGAGTACCACGATCAACATGACATTTTCGATGCCGGCTCTCACACAGGTGCCTTACCGGGTGTATTCTGCGAAGATACGGACGATAGCTGCCATCAAGGCGAAAGAGGGACGCTTCCGGGAAGCCGTTTCGCAGCTATACAAGAAAGTACGCGAGCGAGAGGTTGAAACTGAGAAGCGACAGCTTAACGAGAACACACAGGAAAACGAAACTCAGGCGATACGGCAGGAAAAGCTGAAGCAGAACGATGACGACCGGCAGTATTGGCGGGACGTAGCGCGCTTGATCGGTGACCACGGTGCTCGATGGAAAATTTTGCCGGAAAGTATGCCGCATATTCGGTGGGAAGACTACGAGCAGCGACTCGATAAACTCAGCGAGTTGGTCGTGTGCCAATTTGCCATGAGGTTGGAGCAAGCGCGCATGGCTCAGTACAGTGTAGCTCTCAATTATTTGCCCACCATCAATACGAGTCTCTACAGCCCTTCCCTATTCTCTTCATCCGGAGGCACTTACCAAGGAACTTTTCTCGATAAGGATGACACACGTATCAACATGAATATCAGCTATAGGTTAGATACAGAACTCTACACTTGGGATACCTATCAGCGGAGCAAAGCACGTTACGAACGAGAAAAACTCAAGGTAGCGGATGAACTCATTGACCATCGCACCAAAGTTCAGAAACTTCGCGCCAGTATGAATGAATACAACAACTGGAAGGGTTTTATGACCAAGAATATCGCATACCTGCGCTCTCAATCTCCTGCCACAGCTGAGGAATTCGTTGAACGTTCTCGGCGTATCTTGAGCATGCAAAATGAGCTGTTGGATCAAGAAACATCATCCATTGAGTCGGAAGCTGCCCTAGTTCTCGAGTACGGTATGCCCTGAACCGCAGACTTACATGTGCATCGCCACAACCGTCCTGCGGGGTGCGAAGTAACAGGGAAGAGAGGTCGTGCATGAAACGCTCCGCGTGCTAGGGGTGGGGCATCAACATCACGGGTGCATTGATTGACTCCCCTCGCATCGTTTCGGTTTTGCCTCCTCTTAACTCACCCGCGCAACTCCGCTGCGCTTAACTCCTTCACTTCGTACTTGATCACCCTCGTGTTTCCCTGCGGCACAACCATCGCTCCACTCCAAGCATTTTAATTTACTTGGGACAGAATGTGACCCTACGAGGAGGATTTATTCGTCGCGCCGCAGTGGGGACAGCACGCGGGCGCGCGGAAGTTCCGGCGCAGGAAGCGGAATCCACAGATGCGGCAGGTGAGACGGGAACGCTTTCGGCGTGTACGTCGTATCTTCGATGAGATTTGCACAGGTATGATGACCGCCACGACGGAAAGCACTCCCCCCACGAGCAGCAACGTGAAAAAATCATTGAGAGAGAGTATGATACCATTCATAGCGACTCCTCCTTCTTTTCCTGCGGTGGCGGTAGTTCGAGCAGGAATGTATCATCCGGCATGATAAAACTCCGCTGCGAGGGGGTCGGCTCGAGCGGGGGGGGCAACTGAAGCCGGGGAACCGGGTAAACGGGGAGCGGGTGACTCGGCAGTGGCAGCTGCGCCGCCGGTTCTATAGAATCCGGCAGACGGAGAGGCATGGCACTGTGCTGCCGCACGCGGAAACGAGTGAAAGCATCTCGCCGGTAAATCACACTACCCTCTCCACGCGATACTTGCTGCGGCGGGAGCTCAACTTTCACGAGGACGATGCCTCCCGCCACCGCAATCGCCGCCAACACAATGAACACACCCAAGCGGGTACGCATCGTGCGCTTATGCACGGCGTGGTAGAGCAGATGGGCAGGAACATGCTTCATTCGTCGTTGGCAGGGCGTCCGAAAAACGCGCAATTAAAGCCGTGTGAGAGGATGAGGTCCGTGAGTTTTTGGATGGTACCAATGGAAACGGCTTCATCGCAGGCAACGATCACGGTAATCCGCGATGGGTTGGGGCAATCCCACGAGGCAAATACCTTCTCCACTCCGTCGAGACCACCGTGTATCTCTTGGTTTTCCAGAAAGAAACGCGGGGTCTCCCCGGGGGATACCGCAATGATGTGCGAGCCAGTGCGGTCATAGGCTTCCATCACGTAATGCGTGCCTGCCGGGTGGATATTCACTCCGTAGCGCAGCGGTCGATAGCTCGTAAGCAGGACGCACGCACACAGCAGCACAATCACGTTCACCCCCGCTACCGCAAGGAGTGCGGTACCGGTCGGCTTCAGGTTGGTGCGCAAGCGTCGCATTCTCGGGCTCAGGTCAGTGGGGGTACCGCCTGCTCCGCCTCTGCGGTCGGTGTACTCGGTTTATTGACCCGCGCATCGCAAATGATGTGGACACATTCGAGACCCGCGCGTTCAATGCCGTTGACGATCTTGCGCGCACGCGAAGCGAGGTACATGTAGAAGATGTAGGTCGGAATAGCCAGCACGATACCCATGGCAGAAATGAGCAAAGCCTGCCGCAAGGCAAACGCCACCTGCGGCATAGCTGCCCCTCCGTCGATGATTCCAGGTTGCTCGTAAAAGTCTGCCAACGCAAGAATAGTTCCCAACAACCCCAACAACGGCATCACGGTCGCACAAACGCTCAAGGAGCGGATGTTCCGTTCCACACGGTACACCTCCAGCTCTGCGGCTTCCAATGCAATCTCGCGCAGTTCACTACGCGCTAGTTTCGGTCGCGTGAGCACGGCTTCGACCACCCTCGCCATCGGTCCCGGCAGCTGCCGCGCTTCGTGCAGGGCTTCGTTGTACTGCCCACTTCTCAACAGGGCGGAAAGACCGCGCAAAAAGTCGCCGGAGTTGATATTCACGCGGTGAAAGTAGAACAATCGCTCTCCCACGACACCCAAAGCCAGCACCGCGAACACGAGGATGAGCCATAGTACCGGTCCCATCGAGATGATAATTCCACCGCTTCCCGTTTGTATCAGGCTGATATACATGATGCTTACGCTGATTTAACGCTTCAATGTCTCATTTCTCGACCGCCGCAGGTTCAATCCGATCCTGTCCGAAATAAGGTACCAATGCCGCCGGAATCACCACACTTCCATCCGGTTGTTGATTTTGTTCGAGGAGTGCCACGTACAGGCGCGGTAAGGCGGTCCCGGAACCGTTCAGCGTGAACGGGATACGCATTCGTCCCGTCGCGTCTTTATAACGCAGCTTCATACGCCTCGCTTGGTAATCCGTGAAGCACGAGCAGCTCGACACCTCTAGGTATTGACCTTGACCGGGAGCCCAAACTTCAATGTCATAGGTCTTGGCGGAGGAGAAACCTATGTCACCGGTGCACAGTTCGATGACTCGGTAATGCAGCCCGAGTTTTTGTAGGATGCTCTCCGCGTGTCCGGTAAGTTCCTCCAGCATCCTGTACCCATCCTCGGGACGACAGATCGTCACCAACTCCACCTTATCAAACTGGTGCACACGGATCATTCCCCTATTCTCCCGCCCCGCAGAACCGGCTTCGCGCCTGTAGCACGGGGTGTAGGCGGTGATTTTTATGGGCAAGTCCGCTTCTCGTAAGATTTGCTCTCGGTACAGGTTGGTGAGGGGTACCTCGGCGGTCGGCACGTTGAACATGCTGTTCTGCTCCAAACCGTACATGTCTTCCTCGAATTTGGGTAGCTGCCCCGTGCCGACCATGCATTCCCTCTTCACCATGAACGGCACCCCCGTCTCTCGGTAGCCGTTTTCGAGGGTCTGTGTGTCGAGCAAAAAGTTGATGAGCGCACGTTCCAGCCTTGCACCGAGTCCCCGATAGACGATAAACCCCGAACCGGATATCCGCGCCGCCGCCTCAAAGTCCAATAACCCGAGAGCTGTGCCGAGCTGCACATGGTCCCGCGGGTTTTCTACCCGCGGTTTGTCCCCCCACTGTCGCAATACCGGGTTGCACGTCTCATCCGTCCCCACCGGGGCGGCATCGTGCGGTATATTCGGTATTGCCAGTAAGAGCTGCTCCTGCTCATCCGCAGCCTGCGCAGCCGCGACTTCCAATTCTTTCAACTTTACTCCCAATTCCGTCATCCTCGCCTTGAGCTCCTGCGCCTCCTCCCCCCTTCCCTCTTTCATCATCACTCCAATTTGCTTGGATGAACTATTGCGCTCCTGCGAAAGTGCCTGTTTTTCTGTCTCTATCCTGCGGCGTTTTTCATCGCACTCCAACACGCGGTCCACCAACGTCCAATGGTCCCCACCGCGCAGCCTTACGCGCTCTCTCACATACTCCGGCTTTTCGCGGATGACTCGTATATCCAGCATAACGCACCCATCCTACCCCACCGCACCTCACTTTTCAAGCATAATCCGTACCTCAGGCACAATTCCACAGCCGTCCCGATAAAATTTTCGAGAACCGCAGCAATGCCCATCCCCATGCGGGTTACAGACGCCCAACAAGAAGTACGAGGTACGAGGTACGAAGTACGAAGTACGATGTAGCAAAGCCAAGGAGTGGCGAGTGTGGTAAGCAATCGGGTCGCGCAGGGAAAACGTGCGTGATGAGAAGTGTTGGATCACCGCAGCTGTAACCGAACGTGTCATTTGTGATGAACAGTGGTGCCACGCGGGTATCTCTCATGTATCCGCCTGCCACGTGTGTACCAACCTCACGGGTGCATGGATTTAGTTCCCACGCGTCGTTCCGGCTTTGCTTCCCCTCGCCATGCCCGCGCAACTCCGTTGCGCCTAACTCCTTCACTTCGTACTTCGTACTTCGTACCTCGTACTTAATCCCCTCCCCGCCTTCCTGCCGCAAAGTCATCGCTCCACTCCGAGCGTTTAATTTATTCAGGGCAGATGCTCAACGGGGGATTTAGGGTTGACAGAGGGTTGGACTGTGTACTAAACTGGGGGAGGAGGGCACGACGAGGTCCTCAAAGAGCAAGTACACCAACATCCGATATGTCCCACGAAGAGCCCTTGGAGCTTGAGCCTGATGAGCGAGTGATGCGCGTCTGTATTGTGGCATCCGAATACAACCGACGCTATACGGGAGGGTTGCTGCGGAATTGTCGGGATGAGCTTCGGAGCATAGCTCCACAGGCACATGTGCGAGAAATCCGGGTACCGGGTGCTTTCGAAATCCCCGTGATGGTAAATCGCGAGCTGGCAAAAGCGGCAGAAACACGCCCGGATGTGGTTATTGCCTTGGGGGTCATCATACGTGGGAGCACGGCACATGCCGACCTCATCGGGGAAGCGATTACCCGGGAACTGCTCCGCGCCGCGTGTGATGCGCGCGTGCCGGTCATCCATGAAGTGCTCTTACTGCAAAACGAGCAGCAGGCGGAAGAAAGATGTGTGGGAGAGCGGCTCAATCGCGGACGCGAAGCAGCCCGTGCCGCCCTCGCGATGTACCGAGTGATCCGAGATCAATAATTACAGAAACCTCAATCCATGGTCGACCGACTCCCCATCCGCAGATTCGCACTCATGCTCCTCTATGCCTTGGAAATACAGGGAGTAAACCCCAAAGAGCAGGGAAAATTCCCGCTTGAGGAGTACAGAAAACTCACTGCGGAAGAGGATAATATACGCTACTACCGAGCACTTTCCAAGGCTCTGCAGCACGAAACGCGTGCCCTGCGGGACTTGTTCCCTACTTTCGTCAAACGCCACGAGAGCTGCTGTGCTGCCGCTTCTCACCTGCCCCGCGCCGAGAGATTTGTCCGGAGCGTGCAACAGGTGCAAGCCCACATCGAGTTGCTGAGTGGCGATATTGCTACCTTGCGCACCATGACGCCCCTTCCCAAAAAGTTTACCAAGACGGAAGAATTGCAACCGATCTGCGACACCCTGCTCGCGCGCTGCGCGCAGCTGGACCGCAGCATTACTGAAGCTCTCCTGCTTTCGGAAGGGATCGCCGACACAGAGATTGCCGCGTACGCGGGTATCCTCCGCCACATCCGACGCGCCCTTGCCCCGTGTCTACAACTTGCCGAGCCGAGCAAACTCGAACCCAACAGCGAACACGCCAACCTCGCTCACATCCACAAATACAACACGTACATCCGCCCGACCGCCGAAATACTGGCACGTGATATTTACTCACACCGCGCGGAATGGGAAGTCTTGTTAAGAAAGCTGCTGCGTCGGTATATCCCGGCGCGTATGAATGTGGTGGACCGCTGCATCCTGTACCTGTCATTTTACGAGCTCAAGGTTCATCATCTCGAGCCGGGTATCGTCATTTCTCAGGCAAACACTCTCGCCGACGCGTACTCCGGCAGCAGGAGTGCTCCCTTCGTACACGGGGTCATTGCCGCAGCTATTGACATCCTCCGTCCTCCGGCTCCGCCGCCTCAATCCTGACCCCTCCCACCCATGGCTAACTTTTTTACTAGACTCATCGACAAGCTTTTAGGTGAACCCCAGATTGACTGGGACAGCCTAGAAGCCGACCTCATCGCAGCCGACATCGGAGCCAGACGTGTCATCCGCATGCTCGATGAACTTCGGGAACGTGACGAGCAAGACGCCTGCGACATTGTCGACTACATCAAGCAGCAACTCATCGCGGCTTTCCCCTCCCCGGCACCGACCCTTCCCGAGCCGCAAAACGGTCATCCCTGCGTGGTTCTCCTCGTCGGTGTCAACGGTGCGGGGAAAACCACCACATGCGCGAAACTGGGGCATTTACTCCGGAAGCGTGGGGAAAGCGTACTCCTTGCCGCAGCGGATACTTTCCGAGCGGCGGCTGTGGAGCAGCTCGAGCTCTGGGCGGAACGTCTTCACCTTCCCCTCTACAAGGGGCAACCCAACCAAGACCCCGCTTCTGTCTGTTACGAAGCCCATGCGCGTGCTCTCCGAGGTGGCATCCGTTACCTTCTGTGCGATACAGCCGGTCGCCTGCATACCAAGCATAATCTCATGGAAGAGCTCGCCAAAATACGCCGTACCCTAGCCAAGCAGGATCCAGCGGCACCGCACGCCAGCTACATTGTGGTGGACGCCACAACGGGCAGCAACGCCCTGCTGCAAGCGCGAGAATTTCACAGGGCTGCCCCATTGGACGGCGTGATCGTAACGAAACTGGATGGCTCCGGCAAGGGCGGTGTCGCGGTTGCCGTGCAGGACGAGTTGGGCATCTCCCCCGTTTTTCTCGGTACCGGCGAACGTGAAGACCAGCTTTGCCCGTTTGACGCACGTACCTTTGTCGATACCCTGCTCTGACGCGTCATCAATGCCACCCCTCCCCACACTGCTGAACTACACGCGGGAGCAACTTTCGGCATTGCTGACTGAATGCGGGGAAACGCGCAGTTTCCGTGTCTCCCAACTCGCCCATTGGATATGGCAGAAGCGCGTCGCCGACTTCCGACAGATGAGCGACCTGCCTCCCTCCCTGCGTGAGTACCTCGTCACCCACTTCACCCTGCGTCCTGTGCGCGTGGTAAATCGCCGGGTTTCCGGCACCGGAGGTACACGTAAATTGCTCTGCGAGATGCAGGACGGCGAGCTCGTGGAAATGGTTCTCATCCCGGCATCTCGGGGGGAGGACGGTGCGCAAAGCTCGCGTCTCACTCTCTGCCTTTCTTCGCAGGTGGGTTGCGCTTTCGGCTGCAAATTCTGCGCCAGCGGGCTGTTCGGTCTCAAGCGCAGCCTAGACTCGGGTGAACTGCTCGGTCAAATCCTAGCGGCAGAGGATGCGGCGGGCTGCCGGGTGGATAACCTCGTTTTCATGGGCATGGGTGAACCCCTCGCCAACACACGGAATCTCATCCCTGCTCTCCACCTAATCACTTCGGCGGACGCCCTAGCCCTCAGCCCCCGGCACATCACCGTTTCCACCTCCGGCAATGTGCCCGGTCTGCGCGAGCTGTCTCTCTCCGGCATCCCCGTGCGCCTAGCTGTCTCTCTGCACGGCACCACCGATGCCGTACGCTCTCGCATCATGCCGGTGAACCGTCGGTGGTCCCTCGCTCAACTCCTCCCCGCTCTGGAAGCTTGGCAGGCTTCCTCCAAACACATCCTCACGCTGGAGTATATCCTGATCGCCGACGTCAATGACAGCTTGCCCCAAGCGGCTCAGCTCGCTGCCATTGCCCACCGCTTGCGCGCCAAAGTAAACCTCATCCCCTATAATCCTGTGCGGGGTCTCCATTGGTCCCGCCCATCCGAACCCACCTGCCGTGCTTTCTTCCGCTCCCTGCAATCTCACCACGTCCCCGTCACCATGCGTTACGAAAAAGGCGTGGACATCGATGCCGCCTGCGGTCAGCTTAAAGCCTCCGTATGCTTGTCCCAAGAAAATTCCTGACAATCGCCGCCATGCGAATCCCCACGCTCCGCGCACTAAGGGGGATTCAACCTCACGGATGCAAGGATTTATTCCCCACGCGAGATTC
>CAYWNS010000025.1:0-22910 GCA_964459715.1 uncultured Akkermansia sp. | reverse complement strand
AGGGACGCGGCTACCACCGCACGGAGATCGGCGGAACGCTGGGAGTGGAGACCGCGCGCAAGGATGGGAAACTCGTGGTCGGTGCCGCCCTGAGCGCGGGGCGCGCTCACGTCTCCCCAACCGGACCGGCACCACGCTACCACGAGGACGTCATCCGGGAGGACTTGTACCTCGTTGCCAGCATTGGCAGGCTGCGCGGCACCACCACAGTGGGACTCGGGCAACACGAGATAGACATGCGCCGCGCCGGGGCGTCCTCGCAAAATGTTTCGGGCAACTCGGTAAACCTCTCGGAAGAGCTCGCCGTGACACTCAACCGCAATGAGAAGCACAGCTTCGAGAGCTTCTTCGCGGTGGAGAGCAGCTACAACCGCATCGACGGCTTCAGTGAAGGGGGAGCCAACCCCGCAGCCCTCAACGTGGACGCGCACGAAGCATTCGCGACGGACCTCTCGCTCGGTCTGCGAGCGAACTTCCTCTTCCCCGTGGTGAGCGGAGCTCCTTTGGCGGTATTCAGCGTTCAGGGAGCCGCCATCACGTCGGTGGGCGACACCGTGACAGACGTGACGATGCGCTACGCGGGAGCCTCGGATTCCTACAACGTCCGCAGCGCGAAACGGAATCGCTGGGGCTACAGCGCGGGAGCCTCGCTCACCGTGCCGGTGTCGCCGAACGCCGCCATTTTCGGCAGCAGCGAAGCGGTCCTACGCGGGGACTCGCACGAAGTGACCGCCACACTGGGCGTCAAGCTTAACTTCTGACCGCTTCCGGTAATCAGACGTACCCGATATCCGCCGACGTTCCTCGAAGCGCGTGGTTCAAAACTGCTCCGAGACATGGCTCTTGAATGAGAGGTAGAGGTATGATACACTGGTAGGCATGACGATACGATGCTGCATTGCGGTGATACTGATGATGATTTCGCTTGTGAGCTGCTACCCGCCGCCGGTATCCTACCCCACCACAAGACTCATCACGCACCGTCGCGCACTGCTCCGGAACAACCTAATCAAGCTGCTTCCCGCTGAGCAACAGGACTCCCCGGAGGCGAGACAGGAGGCCACATGGCTCGCGGATACGGCATACAAGGCTGCGGCGGGCATCTCTCGCGTGAATGATTCCAACTTCCCCGGCTGGGCGGGCAACAGCCTCGTCAATATGCGCTTGCAGGACCGCGGGCTGTGCTGGCATTACCAACACGATATGTACCGCGAGCTCCGTCGTCGTCCTCTCCGCTACTTTCGCATCGGTTGCTGCGTGCGGGATAGGAAGAAAAGCTCTGAGCATAACTGCGTATACGTTGCCGCCGCCAATGATCCATGGCCCAAAGTATGGGTGCTCGATGCTTGGATGTGGAACGGACGTCTTAAGGTCAATTACGGTCCGGAGCTCGACCAAGATGATTGGAAAGACCTTCCGAGTGTCACCGAAGTCCTGTGTACTGTCTATCCGGAAGCCCATCGTTACCCCATCGAACACTGGTTTATGGTGCGCGGTGCGGGCAGAAGATATGGTCGCTCCTCCCTTTCCGAAAACGCCTCTGCCCCACAAACAGTCCGCATGTTCCGAAATATCGCGGACGGAGCCGCCGCGCACCCAGGCAAACTGACCAATTATTGATTCCTCGTACGCCATCTGCGTCGCGAAATCCCAGCACTTTTTTCGTTCGGCTGCTGTACTGCAATCGTTCGGAAGAAAAAAAATCACAAAAAATTCCAAAAATTTGAATTTTAGTGTTGACCTATAAAAAAAGTGGGATAAAATGCGCCGCGCCGCCCGGAAGGCGGCAGACGAACAAACCAGGAAACGATATGAAAACGATAGCCATTATCATGAGTCTTGCGGCATATACCGCCGTTGGCAACTCGCTTCCGCCCACCCCGGAAGTCCCGGTGGCACCTGAATTCTCAGATGTCTGCCAACGATAAGGTATCGCGCTTCGCATAACGGCGGTTTCATCCGCCACTTTGACTCGGATGCACAGGATTCCCTATGCATCCTTTTTTGCGTACCTAGCGAGGAGGGGGGGGATCGCTTCCGAGAAAAGAGCCAAAACGTTTACGCCCGGTCACACCTGTTCCACGGAAATTTTCGAGTAACGTTGCAATGCCAATCCCTATGCGAGGTATAGACGCTCTGCGCACTGGGAGGGGCTTCAACCTCACGGGTGCATTGATTTGTTCCCCTCGCATTGTTCCGGCTTCGCGTCCATCATCTCCTCTGCGCAACTCCGTTGCGCCCAACTTGAACACTCCGTACTTCGTACCTCGTATTCCTAATTTGGGACAGATTTTTGTGAAATTATTTTTTCGGAAAAGGAGTTTGCCAATTGGTGGGAGAGGTGGTAGAATGGGGGGCGTAAAGTTATGAAAAGGAGCGTAATTATAGCTACGATGATGCTGCTGATGGGCGGTTTGATGGGCATAGCGGAGGAGACGGAACAGGACGCGCAGGAGAAGGTTGAGGCATCCGCCGATGAGCAAGCGGAGGGGGAGGAGTATTCGCGCCGGATGGAGGTACTCAAGGAGAGAGCCGACAAGCTGGAGGCACAATACAAGGAGATCAAGGAACCGGACCGGGTGTTGACGCGTGAGCATGAGCGATTTACCAGAGAGCTCAAGGAGCAGGAGGAGAAAGTGAGCAAGCAGATCGAGGAGTTAAACACCCTCCAAGCGAAACAGAAGGAGCTCATGAGTGGTGGATTCGAGTTTACCATCGTACCGTCGGACCAGCGCATGAAATATATCGAAGAAGGGAAAGAGGTGATCAAGAAGGCGGTCAGCGGGATGGAAGGGCGTTCGGACGGCAAGCAGACGGCGGGCATGGGGCGGTTTCTTCAAGCACGTACGAAGTACCAAGGACTCAAAGAGTACAAAGCGGCGAGGAAGACATTTTTGGCGGTGCTCGACAAACACGCGAAGCGTTGGACGCGAGCGGCAGAAACTATACGAAAGGCGCGAGAAAAGAAGCGACCGGAGGACAATGAAAAGGTGCAACAAGCGGAAGAACGAGCGTTTCAGCGTACAGGGGCGGAACTCAAGGAACAGGGTAGAGACATACGGAAAGACCTCTTCACCCCTGTTCAGAACAACCTCTTGATGCTGGAAGCACTCTGTCAGACGGCGACGTCCCTGAAAAAGACGGTGGAAGGCGAGCGGACAGAGGGACAGGGGGAGACGGAAGAGGTACTGACTGAGCTGTGGGCGGAGATGGACAAAGTGGCGCAGCTCATGGCACAGGGAAAAGCGGAGGAGGCGGAAGAGGCATTCAAGGAGAGTGAGGAGGTGGAGAGGTTCCGGTTGTTGCGCCCGGAATGTCTGAGTGAGGAGGTGCGGGAAAACACACAGAAGCAAATAGAGACACTGCGCACGGAAGTGCGCGAGAGGGAACGGGAGCTGGGTCGGACGGAGAGAAACATTCGACGCAATACAATGACCTTGGAGCGTCTCTTGGAATCACTTACCCATCACATTGACGGTTTTGAGACATCCCTCAACGACTATGTCGATGCCGAAAAAGCCCAGCGGGAACAGGAGCGAGAGCGAGCGGAAACATCCGAAGGAGAGAAGGAAGAGGGAGACGAGGGAAAAGATAGCGACACGGAGGGGAAGACCGGAGAAAATGCGGTGAAGTGACTAGGCAAGGTCCCAGAAGGTGGTGGTGGGTGCTGTGGGTGGTACTGTGTGTGGTGGCGATAGGAGGGGTGCGGGGGGAGGCGGCAGGAGCGGTACCGGCGGAGGTCGACGCCATCTTTGCGCGTTATGTGCAGTTGGGGAAGGACGTGGGGGAGGTTTTGGGCAAGGTACGCGACAAACAGAGTGCTGCAGAGTCTGTGGCGGCTTTACAGGCAATACTGCCGCGCGTGGGAGACTCGCGGAGGGAGATCGGTGGCATAGACAAACTGCGACCCGATGTGGCGAAAGCGGTAAGTGCCAAGTACGAGAGGGTGATGCGCGAGGCTTGGGGTAAGGCATTCGATGGTATATACCGCTTGCAAAGGGCGCGGTGCTACGAGGAAGTGGCGTTTTTTCGCGCGTTCAGCATTTTATGTTCATTGTTAGACTCATAAACAGGTGTGGCTGCGCCGCCGTGGTAGCGGGGGTACTGCCCATGTCGGCGACGGGGCAACAGGCTGGCACGTCCTCCCCCGAAGTGAGGGAAGAAGAGGCGACCTTGCCGCCGGAGGAAAAGCACATACGGACGGGGATCATTTTGCTGGCGAAGCTGTACAAGACGCTGACAGGTGTGGAGGACGGTACCAGCGCACAAGCGGCTGTGCCGATTATCGTGGAACTTACCCGCGAGATGCAGGAATGGGGGCAGATGGTGCCAACGCTTCCGCTGCGCGACCAAGAAGTTATAGACGCGTATGAGCTCAAATACATGCCAGTCATACGGAAAATCAACGACTACCTCCGAGTGCAGGGAGAGAGGCTGGCGGCGGCGAACTATTACGAATCACGCGATTTATTGGATGCCTTATTAGCACTCTACAGCATAGTACTTCAGTGAATGTGATGCGAAAGTTCCTGTATAGTGTTGTACTCGTCGCGGGGATGGCGGTGAATGCGGCAAGTGAGCCCACGGACGCGGGAGCGGAGTTGCGTAAAAAAATTGAGGAAGCGGGGGAAGGTAGCACGATTTCATTGACGCAGGGGACGTACCACATCTATCCCGCCGACTCCCCCAAGATGAACTTCTATGTGTCCAACCACGACCAACAGCGCGACATACCGGTCGGTCTACCGATTATCGGCAAAAAGAACGTGATCCTGGACGGACAGGGGAGTACGTTCGTCTTTCACGGCAAAATGCAACCCGTGCTCGTGCAGGATAGCACGGGTGTTACGCTGCGCAACTTTACGATCCGCTACGCCACCCCCTTCTTTGTGGAAGGGAAAATTTGTGGGCTACGTGGGGGAAAGACTACGCTGCAAATACCCGGCATGTTTCGTTGGAAAGTGGAAGACGGGAAATTTCGCATCCTGCGGGAAGATGGGGAGGAGGGAGTCACCATGGCTTCGGCATTTGAGACGGATGGTCCCATGGTGCCCCGCGATGAGGACGGGGACATGGACTGGACTGACCGAGCGGAGCAAGTGAGCAAAGATCGGGTGCGCTTCGACATCGATGCCGCCGCGATGGGGCTCAAGCGCGGTCAGGTACTCGTCCTGCGCAACGGATTTCGTCCCCACCCCGCCGTGTTGCTCTACCACGCGACGCGTACGGAGCTTATCGATGTTGTTTTTTCCGACAGTCAAGGGATGGGGCTGCTGGCGCAGCGGAGTGAGGGAGTCTCCATCCGAGGGGGCGGGTGTGTGCGAGCCAAGGGTCGCGTGTACACGGTGTCGGCGGATGCCACGCACTTTTCCAACTGTCGGGGGCTCATCCACGTGGAAAACGCGCTGTACGAAGGGATGATGGACGATGCCATCAACGTGCATTCCACCTGCTTGAGTATCGTGAAGGTGGAAAGTCGGACGAGTATTATCGCCAAGTACATGCACGGGCAATCGATCGGGTTTGAGGTATTCGCGGACGGCGAACGGGTGCAGTATATCCGGAGTAAAACCCTAGAAAATATCGCCCTGCTCGGGCGTGTCAAAAAGGTTGAGACGTTGGACCCGAGGCACGTGCGACTCTCCTTGGAAGACCCCCTGCCGAGGGGTGTCGGGGTCGGCGACGCGGTGGAAAACGCGGATTGGTACCCGGAGGTGGAATTCGTGGGCAACACGGTGCGCCACAATCGGGCACGCGGGGCTCTCTTTGCGACCCCTAGGCGGGTCGTAGTACAGGGCAACAAATTCATCCGCTCGCACGGCAGCGCGATCTTGTTGGCGGGGGATACGCAAACTTGGTACGAAAGCGGGGGGTGCGTGGATGTCAGGATAGCCGATAACCTGTTCGACCACAATTTAACGGCGGAGTATCAGTATACCGATGCCATCATCTCTATCTGCCCGGAAGTGCGGGATATAGCCGCCCAAAAGCGACGGTATCACCGGAATATCCTGATCCGGGAAAACACCTTTTTAACGCATCACGTGCCTTTGTTGTCGGTGAAGTCTGCTGAGAATGTGAAATTTACGGACAACAAGATTGTATGGGACGAAAAATTCCGGTCACGGGGAGAGGGCAAGGCATTCATCATCAAGGAACCGGCACCGGAAAAGATAACGCTTCAAGAAATTCCAAAACAATAACACAGACGAAAGAGATATGGCTACGATAAGACCGTTTGCGGCAATACGACCGCCGAGGAAATACGCGGAGGAGGTATCCTGTTTGCCGTACGATGTGATGAGCCACGCGGAAGCCGTGAAGATGGCGGCGGGCAATGTGGGAAGCTTTTTGCGTGTGTGTCGAGCGGATATCGACACGGGAGAAGCCGCGATACATGAAGCGGTGACATACGAAAGGAGCGCGCGGAATCTGCGGGACTTCATCGCGCGCGGTTTCTTGGTAAAGGATGAAAAGCCGTGCTACTACATTTACCGTCAGGTGATGTGGGGGAGAGTTCAGACGGGTATCGTGGGGTGCGCGAGCGTGGACGAGTACCTAGACGGCACCATCAAACGACACGAGCTCACCCGAAAAGAAAAAGAACTGGACAGAATACGGCACTTTGACGCGTGCAGTGCGCAGACCGAGCCGGTGTTCTTGGCATACCGAAAGCACGACGGGCTCGCAGCGGTCATCCGCGAATGGATTAAGTTTCACAAACCGGAGTACGACTTTGTGAGTGACGACAAGGTGGCGCATTATCTGTGGGTGGTGGATGAAGACGCGGCGATAGAGGCTATCCGCCGGGGATTCGCGGAGGTGCCCGCCCTCTACATCGCCGACGGACACCACCGGACGGCGAGTAGCGCGGCGGTATCGGCGGCACGGCGCGCAGCTCATCCGGACTTCACGGGGCAGGAGGAATTCAATTACCTCATGGCGGTCACGTTCTGCGACGAGGACCTGTTCATCATGGACTACAACCGCGTGGTGGTGGACCTCAATGGGCATTCGCCACAGGAGTTTCTGCGCCTCGCGGGTGAGTTATTCGACATCCGTCCGTCCGAGAACCCGGGACCGGTGTCCCCGCGCGGGAAACACGAATTCGGGATGTATTTGGGGGGGCAGTGGTACAGCGTTACCGCCAAACCCGGTACCTTTGACGCCGAGCACCCCATTCGCAGCCTCGACTGTTCCATCCTCCAGCAAAATCTACTTGCCCCCATCCTCGGTATTAACGACCCGCGCACCGACCCGCGTATCGACTTCGTAGGCGGGATTCGCGGCTTGCGGGAATTGGAGCGACGCGCCGGTACCACCGGCGTTGCTTTCGCGCTCTACCCCGTCACCATGGCGGACCTCTTCCGCGTCGCCGATAGCGGGGAAATCATGCCGCCGAAGTCCACGTGGTTTGAGCCGAAACTGCGCTCCGGCCTATTTGTGCACGAGATTGAGCGATGAGGTAACCGCTCAGGATGTCCGGAGTGTGAAGAGTATGAGTGAGAGCGGGACAGGTAGTTTATTTGACAGCTGCGGCGAAGCGGTGGCTGAAGACGCGCGTTACCTGACGGAACAAGTGATAACGTACCTCGGGAATAAACGGGCGTTGTTGGACTTGATCGGGGAAGGGATAGAGGCGGTGCGGGGAAGACTCGGCGGTGCTAAGTTGCGGTGTATGGATGTCTTTGCGGGCTCGGGTGTGGTGTCGCGTCTGCTGAAGGGTCATGCGAGTGTGTTGTACAGTAATGATTTAGAGGACTATGTGCGAGTGCTCAACAGCTGTTATTTAGCGAACAAGGGGGAGGTGGATATGGGAAAGTTGCGGAAGGGATTGGATTGGTTGCGAGAGGAGTTGGGACGTGGCTTGGAAGAGGGTTTTATCGCAGAGATGTACGCGCCGAAGGATGACGAAACGATTCGCCCCGGCGAGCGGGTCTTTTACACACGGCGCAACGCGATGTTCCTCGACACGGCGCGGCAGTTCATCGAGAAGCTGCCGCCGGAAATGAGGGTCTTTTATTTGGGACCGCTGCTGTATGAGGCGTCGGTACACGCGAATACGTCTGGTGTATTCAAGGGCTTCTACAAAAACAAGCAAGGGGTGGGGCAATTCGGAGGAAGCGGGAAGAATTCCCTAACGAGGATACGCGGAGACATGGAGTTGAGATTACCGGTCTTTTCGCGCTTTGATGTGGAATACCACGTGATGCAGAAGGATGCTCGGGAGGCGGTCAAGGAGGTGCCGGAGCTAGATTTGGCGTACTTGGACCCGCCCTATAACCAGCATCCGTACGGTTCAAACTACTTTATGCTCAATCTGGTGGCGAATTATCGCCGCCCGGAGGAGGTGTCGGAGGTGTCGGGGATTCCGATGGTCTGGAACAGGTCGCCCTACAATAAGCGACCGAAGGTGCAAGGCGAGTTGTTCGCGCTGGTCGCGGAGTGTCCGGCGAGGTATGTGCTCATTTCGTATAATTCTGAAGGATTTGTGACCTACGATGAGATGGTGGAGCACCTGAGCGGCATGGGGAAGGTGGAGGTGCTGATGAAGGGGTATAATACTTTCCGAGGGTGCAGAAACCTGAGAAACAGAAATCTACGGGTCAAGGAGTTTCTCTTCCTGCTCGAAAAGACGTGAGTCCCTTATCAACTTTTTACCAACAAACTACGCACATTTGTATGAAAATACTGATCGCTACAAAATTGGATAAAGCTGCCGGAGCAGCACTGGAAGCTGCCGGTTACGAGGTGGCGCAGGATGAAACGAAGAGCCCGGCGGAGCTGGCGAAGGCGCACGGGGACGCCGTGGGGCTCATTGTGAGGTCCGAGAAGGTACCTCCCGAGGTGATGGATACCTTGCCCGGGCTGCGGTGTGTCATACGCGCCGGTGCCGGGTACGATAACATCGACTACGTGTACGCGAGGTCGAAAAATATCGATGTGATGAACACACCGGGAGCCAATGCCAACGCGGTGGCGGAAGAGGTTGTCGCCATGGTGCTGGCTGCCTATCGCTTCGTGGTACCGGGTGATGTAACGACACGTGCCGGGGAGTGGAACAAGAAAAAATACATGGGACGCGAGTTGACGCGGAAGACGGTGGGGATTGTGGGTCTTGGAAATATCGGGCGCATGCTGGTGCGGCGTCTGCAAGGTTTTGAATGTACGGTTCTTGGGTATGATCACTTCCTTTCCAAGCAGAGGGCAATGAACATCGGCGCGACTCCGGCGAGTCTCGAGGAAATCTTCCGCACGGCGGATGTCATCTCCATCCACGTGCCCGGAGGCGTGGGTACGAAAAATATGGTGGATGAACGGTTGATCGGCATGATGAAGGAGGGGGCTGTGCTGGTGAATTGCGCGCGGTACGGTGTGGTAGACGAGGATGCGCTGCGCCGGGCAAAGCGCGAGGGTAAAAACGTGGTTTATTGCACGGACGTCCACCCGAAGGATGCTGCCGGGGCGCAGCCGAGCGCGGATGTGGCCGATGTCATGCTACCGCATTTGGGTGCCAATACGAAGGAAGCCAACAAGGCGGCGGCGATGCGGGCGGCTTCTCAAATGGTGGCATATTTCGCGGAAGGGGATACGAGTTGTGTGGTCAACGCGGAGATGCCGACAGACCTCAACCCGGCACACCTGAAAATGGCGGCGATGCTCGGCAAACTCTGCTATCGGGCTGCCGGTGACGGAACCATTCAACGCATTGAATGCACTTTCTACAACAACCTGCGCGGCTTCAGGAAGTGGTTTACTCCATGGATACTGCAAGGTGCCGTTCCCGGCGCGGAACAGGGTCTCATGCCCGCTGCGGCGGAAACGGCTCTGCGGGAGCACGGTGTGACTTTCGTGGCACGTGAACCTTTGGACGATAAGCTGTACGATGATTCGCTGAGGCTGGAGTTGGTTGCCGAGAAAGACGGGGAATTGCGGCGCGCGTGCGCGCGGGGTATGGTGGTGGACGGTGTGCCGGTGGTGTCGCAGATCGATGAGTTTGATCATCTGTATGCCGCGCTGGGCGGGCACACGCTCGTGTTGCGCTACGCGGACCACCCGGGGGTGATCGCCGCAATCGGGCAGGAACTCTCGGCGGCGGGTATCAACATCGATAATATCGTTGCCCCGCTCGACCGAGCAAGCGGTGATTCGCTGGCGGTGGTAAAGACCAATCAGGGTGTTGGGGATGAGCTCGTGGCGGCGATCGGCGAAAAAGTGGGCGCGAAGTGGGCGTTTGCGCTCTCGATGTAGAGATGGATGCCGCTGGTCACGATTACGCGCTGGTGTTGGCGGGCGGGAGCGGTCTCAGGTTCTGGCCGCTCTCCCGCCGCCTACGCCCGAAGCAAATGCTGGATTTGTTCGGTGACGGATGCATGCTGACGGCAGCCGTGAAGCGTGCCCTGCGGGTGGTGGGACGCGGGCACGTATTCATCCAGACAAATGAGGTGCTGCGCCGGGAGGTGGTGGCTCAGCTGCGTGGGTTGGTGGATGAGGCGCACGTGATCGCGGAGCCCGTGAAGCGTGATACGGGACCGGCGGTAGCGTTGGGGATCGGGCTGATCGGGCGGGAGGATCGGGACGCGCGGATGCTGGTGATGCCGAGCGACGCACTGATCGGGGATGACGTGGCTTTCGCGCGGTCGGCGGAGGTGGCTCTGGAGCTGGCGGGAAACTCCGGTGCCCTCGTGACCATCGGCATTCGTCCTTCTTGGGGCTGCCCGAGTTACGGGTACATTGAGCGGGGGGATGAGGTGACGGGTGTGCGGCAGAAGTGCTTCAAAGTGAAACGTTTTTGCGAAAAGCCGGATGCTGTGACGGCGGCAGCGTACGCAGCGTCCGACCTCTTTTGCTGGAACGCCGGAATTTTTGTTTGGAGTGCGCGAAGTGTCCTCACGGAGATGGATGCTGCCTGTCCGGAGCTGGCAGAGTTTGCGCGCGGGGTGATGTATGCCGAGGACGCGCGGGGCTATGTGCGCGAAAAGTTTGCCGCTCTGTCGGCGATCTCGATTGATTACGCGCTCATGGAAAAGGCACGGAATGTGCTGAACCTCGAGGCATCCTTTGAGTGGGATGACGTGGGGTCGTGGCTCGCCGTGGGCAAGCGTCTACCGCGCGACAATGCCGGTAATGCCGCAAACACTCCCCTCGTGACTGTGGATGCCCACGATAATATCGTATATGGCGGCGGAAAACAGGTAGCCCTGCTCGGTGTGGAGGGTCTCATCGTGGTGGAAACGCCGGATGCGTTGCTGGTGGCTCGCCGTGAAGATGCCGACCGCATCAAGCAAGTGGTGACTAACCTTCCCCCCTCTTTGCTCTGATTGCCTATGTCTCCCTACCCCGCCCTAGGTGTCGACTACGGTACAGCTCGCATCGGTGTCGCCGCCACGGATCCCGAAGGTATCCTTGCTTTCCCAGTAGAGAGTATCGATGTGCGCCGAGTGGAGCCGGTGTCCCGTATCGTCCAATTGGCGCGGGAACGCGGGGCGCGGACTCTCGTTCTGGGGCTGCCGTTGCGTCTGGACGGCAGCGAAGGCAGTGCCTGCGCCCGTGTGCGCGCTTTCGCCGCGAATCTCCAAGCGGCACTCGGCGATGTCCCCGTGGTGTTCGCGGATGAATTCCTCACGACCGCTACCGCCCAAGAAAAACTCCATGCCGTCGGTAAAAAAGCAAAAAATTGGCGAGATGTGGTGGATATGGCGGCAGCCGTAGAAATACTGAACGGCTGGATGGGCGGATGAAGAAGTACGAGGTACGAATTCCTTTCATTTTGTCGGGACAGATGTGGGACGGGGCACATCTGTCCCAAATAAATGAAAGGCTTAGTGGTGGGCGATGGCTTTGCGACAGGAAAACGGAGAGGGGATTAAGTACGAGGTACGAAGTACAAAATGAAGGAGTTAGGCGCAACAAGGTTGCGCGGAGAGGGACGATAGACGCAAAGCGGGAATCTTGCGTGGGGAACAAATCCGTGCACCCGTGAGGTTGAAGCCCCTCTCGGTACGCAGAGCGTCTGCACCCCCATGGGAATTAGCATCGTAGCGTTTTTCAAGAATTTTATTGGGACAGGTGTGACCCACGTCACAGCTTCGTACTTTAGACTTGAACGGGCGGGAGGGTGATGGTATAACGCGTGGGGACGCATGAGTAATAAATTGTACATATACGACTGTTTAAGTGAAAAGCTGAGGGTAGCGGAGGCACCGTTGATGACAATAGGGAGGGGGGGGGAGAATGTATTTCGGTGCAGGATGCGGGCAGTATCCGGTGGGTCGTTTGAGCTGCGGGATGGGACCTGTCGTTTTTTTCCGCATACGTCGGTGGGGAGTTACTCCTTGAACGGACGGCGGTTGCAACGAGAAGCGGTGGTGACCGCAGGGGTCCTGAATTTGTTGGTGTTGGGGGGGGGATGCTTTGTTGTTTGGCTCGGGGATGAACGGCAGATGCCGGACTTCAGCGCGTTTGACCCGAAAGAGTGGTACACCTATGATAAAGCGAGCGGGAGATGGAGCGCGGCGATACCACTGGAAAAGCTCTATGCGATACCGGAGGGGCAGGTCGGCGGGACATTGGTTGTCTTCAAGGGGTTGACATCATGCGCATTTGAATTGGCAGATGTGAAGGAAGTAGCGCGGTTCGCGCTCGAGGAGGCGGGAGCTTTGCCCCGGGAAACACAAGCGGTGGGAGAAACTGCGGCACCGGTGAGGGAAAAGGACAGTACCATTTGTTGCCCGCATTGCTGGCAGATGTTTCCGCTGTCGCACGCTCTAGCCATCTCGACGCATCCGAAACTCGTGGGTGACGACATACTGGGGAAGGATGTGCAGCAGAGGTTTACCCCGGTACAAGTAGACCGGCAGGGAGTTCCGGTGGATGCGATGGGGATGAGTGTGCTCGAATATGCCTGCCCGTGGTGCCACCACAAACTGCCGCCCTTTTTCTCTCGCGCGCGACAGATGATCGTCTCGCTCATCGGAGTACCCGGGGCGGGAAAGTCATATTACCTGACGACGATGCTGCACGAGTTGGAATACACGTTGCCGCGGGAGTTCGGTTTGGCTTTCCGAGACGCGGATTCCAGAAACAACGCACCGCTCAATGCCATGCGTACGCGGCTCTTTTCCGCCGACGAACCCGGTGAAGCTTGGCTCGAAAGCACAGACGCCCACGGGTGTCTCTACCACGAAATCTGGCGCAACGGACATTATCTGCGCGCGCCGCGTCCCCTCATCTACAGTCTGAGTAATACCTCCGGAAACACTTGTACATTAGTTTTTTACGACACAGCGGGTGCAAGCTACGAAGCCGAGGCGGGCGCGCGGGGAGAAGTAACCGGGCATGTGGAAGTCGCCTCTGCCATTTTTTTTCTGTTTGACCCGACCGTGGACCTCGCATTCCGACGTCTCATCGATACGGGCAACACCTCCGCCGGAATGGAGCGTCCCGTACAGGAGCAACAGGCACCGCTGCTTTCGGAAACGGAGATGCGGTTGCGGAGCGCGCTGCACCTGCCGCCGGAGCAGAAGTTGACTGTGCCGCTGGCAATCATCGTGGGCAAGAGCGACACTTGGCAGCATTTGCTCGGCACAGAACCCATGCTGCCGAGCGTGAGGAACGGTCAGTTTCAACCGAAGTTTGTGGACGTCAACTCCAAACGTCTGCGGCAATTTCTCTTCAATGTAACCCCGAACTTCTGCATGAACGCGGAAGCTATCTCGACCAACGTGCGCTACTTTGCCGTCAGCTCCTTCGGCAGTAAACCGGAAGAATTCACAGACGCACAGGGAATAACCCACATGATACCGAACGGCGGGAAGGCGCGTCCCAACCGTGTGATTGACCCCATCCTGTGGGCTCTGCACTGTGAGGACCCGGAGCTCTTGCGCGTGTTGTATCGCTAATTTTCCCCGCAAGCTGCCCGCATGTCCTACCTGCTCATCCATACGCTACCATCGAGTATCCGCGATTCACAACGTACCGACGCGCGCGTAATGGCACGCACGGAGACAATGCCCCGGCAGCTTATGCAGGATATTATGAACGGGGTGGGACTCGAACGCCCGGCGGTGTCGTCTGAACCGCTCTTCTGCTACAGCGTACTGCGCTCGCGCGGTGAGGATATGCATGTGCTGAGCAGTGTGCGGGGTACAGAGACGGACGGTGTGCTGATTGCCCACCACTTGGTGCTGCGGGGGGGCGAAAAAGATCGCGCTGCGCAAAGAGACAGCCGAGCCACCCCGGCGGGAATCGCTTTGTTGCTTGAATTACAACATTTTTGGGAAACGAACCGGCAGGGGGAACCCGTGCTGCTGCCGGAAGAGGAGGTACAGCTACCGGGGGCGTGCCCCGCGACCGGAGCGTGCGCCACGTGGCAGGTGCTTTCCGGAAACGCCGAAAACGCGAAAATACTGCTGCGGGAACCGTACAAACAGGGTTGCGTCATCGGAGTACCGCCCGGTGCGCGCGTGCGGGATGCGCTGCGCTTGTTGCACGAAAGTGACGCGCTGAGTCCCCAGCTGGGATGGGGCAACGACTTTGCCGTGTATTGCGCCGGTCAGCGGCTCCCCACCGCGCGTCAGAGGATTGTGTGCGCGGCGGATAGTCCCGTCCTTACGCTCGCTCGGCAAGCCGGGATCGCGACCTTGCGGGTACTCCCGGGTCTCAGCGTTCAGGCACAATCAGCGGCACCGGACACGGCACCCCGGGAAGAACGAGAACAAGCACACGCGAAACCCGCGCCGCAGGAAACCTCCCCGGTGTCCGGGCCCGAGACTGCGTCCGTTCCCGTCGTAGCGTCTCTCAGGAATTGCCCGGAGTATCACTTCGTGGAATGCCCCCCCACCGGGTTCTTTGCACCTTCCGGCAAGGAGCTGAAAAGACGACGCGTGTGGGCGAGGGGAATGTACATTTTGGCGGCAGGTTTGTTGCTGCTTGCTGTGACGGTGTTGCTCCGCGTCCTAAGGGAAAGGCATGATGACGCGGCACCCATGAAGTCGCCACCGGGACAGGAACCACCCCGGCTCGCCGTGAATCGGGAGACGAGCCCCCTGCCCTCACTTCCACTCGATGAGGAGGAACCATCGGTTGTGCCGAATGCCACAGGGGTGGGTGAGCAGCGCGTTCCCCCCGCGCCCACTCAGGGCAACTCTCCCGTGCCTCCGACGGATGCTCCGGACACACCGAATACTCCGGGAGGTGGAGAACCCCCGGTGCCCGCCCCGCAACCGTCCACCCCGGATGATGCTTCCGTGACGGCTTCACAGACAGGGGGGGGACAGACCGACACACCGGGGAGCGGCAAGGGCAATGCGGGAATTGAGTCGCATCCGGGGGTGCCGCAGGTGATATGCGCCGGGGGTGTTCTGCCGCCGGTTCTGCTGCCGGAAGACAGCGCGGAGCTCGAGCGTGGGGAGTACGTCCTGAATTACCGGAGCGGCGGACAGGGCGATGGGGGCTACACACGCCTGTCCATTCCCCTGCAACCCGGCAAAACGGTGTTGCGTTTGAGGCGGAGTGCTCCGGATACGGTATGTGCGACGGTCATGAACGGCAGTGCCCCCATGCCCGGCATTCCGGTGTTAAATTATACGGTTCGGGTGAGCGGGCAGCTCTCTGTTGTGGAAGCGCAGGGACAGTCGGCGGCAGCGCAACTCCCCTACCCCGACAGCGATGGAAATTTCAAACACGTACTTCTGGTATCCAAGCCACCAGTTCGTTTGCGAACCGTCGGCTACAAAGAACCACCGCTCCCCGCCGAGCGGCTGAAGGTTCGCAATTTGGACACATACATTGAGACGGAGGGAAATACGTTGGTGCTCCAATGGCAAGGGAAACCCACCGAGGAGTGGGCAAAAATGCTGGTCAACCAAACTGGTCAGCTCCTGCTCACAGCATCCCTAGACCTGCCGGACTTCGGGTACAAGAATGAGCTGGAGATGGCCTCAACTAGGTCTGCACCCAAGTTGACCGCTGTGGACAAGGGTGATCACTACGAGTGGGCAGTAACGCGACGCTTTCAGTTCAGTAGTGCCGTGAATTCGAAGCTGTCAAAGTTAGCCGACGCGGCACCCAAAACGCGCAACCGCCGCAGTGAATCCCTCACCCCCGCGCGTCTCTACACCCTCCTCCGCCAACTCAACGCGAGGACTCCGAGTGGGCGTCGTGAGCAGTTGGTGGATGACTACCTCCGCTTCTTCAAAAATGTCGAGAACATTCGCTACGCGCGGGAAGACCTGCTGTCGGACTGTCCGGACTTGGTGCCTGTAAGTGATGGGATAAATGCCAAGCAGAGGGAGCGACTCCTGCGCCCCGAGAGCGGTGAGCGGCTGCTGCAGGCTTTCCGGAACTGCCTGACCCGGCACATTCGTCAAGCTTACGAGACCCGACGTCAAGAGATAATGAATGATCTACCGGCATTTGATCTCGTGCTCGTGGAGGTAACCCTCAGGGACAATAAGCTCATCTGGAAATTTAAGCTTAGACCTTCCTCATGAGCAAGGGTCCTTCCCAGAAGCAATGGCGTACGCTGAAACGCTTTGCTCTCGCCGGTCGGAATGAGGAAGTACGGCATCTGCTCGAAAAATGGCGCAGTGTTTATCCGGATGACACTCGAGTGGCGACGGAGTTGAAGCGGTTAAACGCAGGGGAAAAATTGCTCATCACAGAAACGAGGCAGGAGCGTACCACGCGCTGCCGCGACGAGGCGGTGACCGGGATTCTGGCACTGCTGCGACGCTGTCGAGGCTCGCACATAATCCCTAGCTCGACCACGAAGGAGCTACTGAGCATGCGGACGGAGCTGCGTGCCCACCTGCGTGCGCTCAAGTCTGTGGAAGGGACTGCCCCGCAGGGAACCTGGGAGCTGCTGCGCGTGCTGGACGGTGAGCTCGCCAAACGGCAACATAAAACCACACGCGGTCGCCTGCTTCGCGTGGGAATAGCGGTCATGGTGCTTGCTGTGCTCGGGGGTACTTTCTGGATGCTGCGCCACCGCGCGGGCACGCTCGCGACGCGTCTGCAAGAAGCCCGGAAACACGAAAATTGGGCGGCGGCAGAGCAGCTGCTCAGTGCGGTCGATACCGGCGTCAATCACTTGGTAAACAGACAAGTAGAACCGATAGTCGATGATGTTGTACGTTGGCGGCAGGATGTGCTGTCGAAGTCGAAAGCCTTGGCGCAGCAGATGGTGGTCTACGAGAATATGGACGCGGTTTCATCGCTGAGTCTGGAAGAACGCGCGCGTTTCCTGCGCACCATTCGTGCCCTACCGACTCCCTTTTCCGGGAAGTTACTCGCGCAATGGGACGAGCTCTGTCGCCCGGTGAGAGAAATACTTGAGAAGCAGAAGCGTGAAGCCATCATCCGCTTCTCCGCGCCTTTCCCGGAACCGGAAATCAGCGGGGACGTGGAATCCGACATCCCGGTGTTGCGGCGGGCGGCGCGCGCCCTCTCGCGGCTGATAGAGGACTTTCAGGACGCCCGTGAAGCCTTGGACTTGGATGAGGAGGTCATTGCCCGGCAGCGTCAGCTTCTTCACCAGATGCAACAGTCCCTGACCGACCTCGAGCAACTCTCTCGCACCGTCATGCTCCTACGTACAGCTCGCTCCCTCCGTGAGCACCGCCAAGTCCTCCGCGACTTCCACCCAATTTCTTACCCGCAAGCCGTTCGTGCCGCGAAAATCCGCGAAATCCTCGATGAGAAAGGAGAGCGCGTCCATGCCATGATTCTCGGAATGCGATACCGCGTGCCCGTTGCTCTGCCTTTCCCCTACCCTCCCCACGTCATGTCCGCCATCATTGAGGGCGGTCCCACGTTCAGCCCGCAGGCACCGGCGTCAGCCGCGCAAGTGGCACTCATGGAAGACATTTTTACCGGGCGAACCTTGCGGCAAAAACTCTACGAGCTCACCGCGCCCGGCGGGAAAGTGCGTTATTCGGAAAGACCGCCCGACGTGACGGGGGATGGTCACGTGCAATTTGAGGTATCGACGCTCGACCCGTCCTACAGACTCGAAGAACAAAAGGAAGATTGGCTCTACCCGCAAATGGTGAAAATGCGTACGGTGGATGCCACCCCCGTGCTCAAGGTGACGGGTATTGAGCGTCCCACCTTCTTCTCGCGTGCCAATGTCCCCAAGATGCTCGGGCAGATCACCTGCGTCCGGCAGGAATCCTGTCCCGCTCTCGCGAAGGCCTACGTGTACGGCACCCTTGTCAAGCTGCTTTCCCTCAATCGTGACAAGGATGTGCTTGGGTTGAGATTCTCCCCTTCGTTGACAACGGATATCGAAAGTTTCGGAAAGTTGGTGGAGAAGTCGCGTTTCACCCTCTCTCCCTCGTGCTGGCTGCAGGCTTCCCCTGCCTCCGCCAATGCCGAAGCTGCTTTCGCCGACTGGTTTAGCGAACACAGCAACCGCCGTTACGACCGCGAAATGTACTTCAATCTCCGCGCCATCATTAACACCAAACCTCAGTACGTCGGCTTTGTGGACTTGGACGGTACCCTGCGCTTCAAAGAAACCCTAGTCCCCGCGCCGAATCGCACGCTGTACTATTTCTCCGGGAGTGAACTGAAGGCATCGCCCGCGAGTGCCCCTCCCACCGCACCCACAGCCCTGTCTCCCATCTTCTCTCTCTAAGGATATGTGCATCCTCACCTTTCATCTCCCGAGTGTCCGTGTCCCCTTGCTGGAAGTCCGGGAGTTGGATGGGATAGAACGCGCAATGTACGCCCACCGGGGTGCGCCCTTTTTGCTGGAGCGTAGTATCCTTCGCCGTGAACTGAGCATCCGTACCGGAATTCCTGCCGCCGAAGTGCGCCTAGACTACTCGCCTCAGGGGAAACCCATCTGCCATGAACAACCTTTTAATCTCAGTCACAGCGGCGACATCCTCTGCATCGCGTTCCACCATGCCGATGTCGGTGTGGATATCGAGTTCATGCGCCCTCGCCGTCATCTCGTGGGTATCGCGCGCCGCGTGATGTGCCCAGAACAACTGGACGCGTGGTGCTCGCACGGTTGCCCGGTGGAGGAGTTTTACTCCTGCTGGTGCGCGGCTGAAGCCCTCGCCAAATTGCGCGGCAGCAGCATTCTCCGCGCGCGCGAACAGCCTTTTCTCCTCAACACCTCAGGAATTGTACCCCGCTTCGACAACGCCCCCACCGTGGAACTTTTCTCCCCGGCATCCGGCTACGCGGGTGCCGTTGCCACGAGTCCCCGAGACAAAAACAAAACCTTCGCCCACTACTGAGTATTTTATTTCATCGGGACAAATGCATCCGCGCTGCCCATCACTCCCCACCTCTCGCGCCTCTTCCCTCCTCCCTCCCCTCTCCTACCTCACACGTCTCTCCCCGGCTTTGCCACTTCGTACTTAATCACTTCCCTCGCTCCCTGCCGCACTGTCATCGCACCACTCTAAGCTATTATTCTTCTCAAGACCTGTGAAAAATCACACCTGTCCCAATAAAATTCTCGAAAAACGCTACGATGCTAATCCCCATGCGGGTTGCAGACGCTCTGCGTACCAGGGGGGTTTCAACATCACGAGTGCATGGTTCTAGTTCCCACACGTCGTTTTGGCTTTGCCTTCTCCCGCCATGCCCGCGCAACTCCGTTGCGCCTAACTCCTTCACTTCGTACTTCGTACTTCGTACCTCGTACTTAATCACTTCCCCGTCTCCCCGCCGCATTGCCATCGCACCACTCTAAGCTATTATTCTTCTCAAGACCTGTGAAAAATGGTGTTTGGACGCAAAAAAGGCTTGAAAAGATAAAGGAAAGGGGGTAGAGTGTCCGCGCGCGAGTTGCAAACGGTCGTTGGTCCTTCATTTTCACGGAAAGCACAACTCGTATGAGGGGAAACCCGACCAACCTGATAAATACTATGTCTGATACAAATACGAGCGAGGAAAGGGAGGTCATACAATTGGCCCATTTCGAAATACCGAATCATCTGGATTGCATTGCCGATCCGCAAGACCCAAACCACCTTACGTTCATCGCGGAGCCGATCGAAACGGGCTTTGGGCACACCATAGGCAATTCCCTGCGCCGTGTGCTGCTGAGTTCACTGGAAGGTGCTGCTATCACGAGCGTACGCATCGCGGGTGCGCAGCATGAGTTCACATCCCTGCCCGGCATCGTGGAAGATGTCACGGAAATTATCCTTAACCTCAAAAAAATCAAATTTATCCACCACGGTAAAGGACCTCGCACGCTCTCGCTGCATGTCACCAAACAAGGCACCGTAACCGCCGGTGACATCAAAGATGACCACGTCTACACGGTCGTCAACAAGAACCAGATCATCTGCCACCTCGACCAAAATACAATCTTCGACTGCGAATTCGAAGTAAATGTCGGACGCGGCTTTTACACGGCTGAAGACAACAACGAGAAAGACCGCCCCATCGGGGTCATCCCCATTGACTCTATCTTTTCACCTGTCACCCGCGTGAAATACGCTGTGGACAACGCGCGTGTGGGTCAGATGACTGAATTTGATAAGCTGATATTAGATGTATGGACGGACGGACGCATCAGCCCCGGGGACGCGATGCTCCAAGCGGCCGCCATTCTGCGCCATCACTTGGATGTGTTCGTGAGCGGCGACCCGCGCAGCATCGTCTTCGACAAGGCTAGCAACATTGAGCAAGATGCCAATACCGCGCAGCTGCGCAAACTGTTGGCTACGAGTGTCAACGAGATCGAGCTGTCCGTGCGTGCCGCGAATTGCTTGAACAACGCGAACATCACGACGGTCGGCGAGTTGGCTATGAAGACCGAGGCTGAGATGCTCAAATACCGTAACTTCGGTAAAAAGTCCCTCAACGAGATTAAGGAGAAGTTGGAGCAGTTTGGGCTGTCTCTGGGTATGACCTTTGAACCCGGTCTGCTTACCGTCCAAGCACCCGCGCAATCCCGCGCACGCGAAGCAATGAGAGAAAGTCAAGCCTCAAAGCTGCACGAGATTATTAACTATAACCTCGAAAATGACGATGAGTAATAAGCCTAATTCTATTCACACAGTTACCCACGACAACTATGAGACACGGAGTCAAAAAAGCTAAATTACAACGTTCGGCATCGCATCGTAAATCTTTGCTGGCTAATCAGGCGTGCAGCCTTATTATCTGCGGTCGCATCACTACCACCCTAGCCAAAGCGAAGGCGTTGCGCCCGTATGTCGAGAAACTTATCACCAAAGGGAAACATGGCACGCTCCATGCGCGTCGGCTTGCGCTCGCGGCACTGCCTCAACCTGCTGCGGTAAAGAAGCTCTTCACCGCCGTGGCGATAGCCGTTAAAGATCGCCAAGGTGGCTACACGCGTATCGTGAAGCTCGGTCAACGCAAGACAGATAGTGCTCCCATGGCGTATATTGAGATCATTGATCTTCCCAAGGAGCCGAAGGAGGTGAAGAGAAATAAGGTAAATACGACCACCGGCTCGGCTACTACAACGGCTGAAGCTGCGGCTGCAGCTATTGCCGCAGCCTCCGCCTCCGCGCCTGCCCCGGAAAATACAGCAGAACCTCCGACAGAAGCACCGGCACAGGGGCAGTCGACGCCTGAAGCATCGGCAGAAACACCGGAGCAACCGGCGAAATCCTCAGAGGACGAGAACAACCCTCACCCCGCCGAGTAAATCGCTCGCGAACCAATCTCAAACACGCGCCGCCTACCCCTGCGAGGGAGGGCGGCGTGTTTGTTCGCCTGCGTCAACACGAAGTACGAAATAGACAAGATAGTCATCGACCCACACCTGTCCCAGTAAAATTCTGGAGAAACGCCGCCATATTCACCGCTATGCGGGTTACAAACGCTCTGCGTACTAAGTAAGGGGGCTTCAACCTCACGACTGCATCGATTTGGTCTCCGCTCGTCGTTTTACCTCTGCTTCCTCCACTTTCCTCCGCGCAACCTTGTTGCGCCTAACTCTTTCACTTCGACTTCGTACCTCGTACTTGATCACCTCCGTGTTGCCACGCGACAAAGTTATCGCTCTGCTCTGAGTGCTCAATTTATTTGGGACAGATGTGATGCTTTGTACCTCGTACTTGTGACGGGCGTGGCGGTACAAATCTCCGCCGACGCTCCGAGGAACGTCGGCGGATGTCGGGTATGTCTGATTATCGGAAGCGGTCAGAAGTTAAGCTTGACGCCCAGTGTGGCGGTCACCTCGTGCGAGTCCCCGCGCAGGATCGCTTCGCTGCTGCCGAAAATGGCGGCGTTCGGCGACACCGGCACCGTGAGCGAGGCTCCCGCGCTGTAGCCCCAGCGATTCCGTTTCGCGCTGCGGACGTTGTAGGAATCCGAGGCTCCCGCGTAGCGCATCGTCACGTCTGTCACGGTGTCGCCCACCGACGTGATGGCGGCTCCCTGAACGCTGAATACCGCCAAAGGAGCTCCGCTCACCACGGGGAAGAGGAAGTTCGCTCGCAGACCGAGCGAGAGGTCTGTCGCGAATGCTTCGTGCGCGTCCACGTTGAGAGCTGCGGGGTTGGCTCCCCCCTCACTGAAGCCGTCGATGCGGTTGTAGCTGCTCTCTACCGCGAAGAAGCTCTCGAAGCTGTGCTTCTCACTGCGGTTGAGTGTCACGGCAAGCTCTTCCGAGAGGTTCACCGAGTTACCCGAAACATCCTGCGAGGACGCTCCGGCGCGGCGCATGTCTATCTCGTGTTGCCCGAGTCCCACTGTGGTGGTGCTGCGCAGTCTGCCGATGCTGGCAACGAGGTACAAGTCCTCACGGATGACGTCCTCGTGGTAACGCGGTGCCGGTCCGGTGGGGGAAACGTGCGCCCGTCCCGCGCTCAGGGCGGCACCAACCACGAACTGCCCGTTTTTGCGTGCGGTCTCCACTCCCAGCGTTCCGCCGATCTCCGTGCGGTGGTAGCCGCGTCCCT
>CAYWNS010000024.1:0-23008 GCA_964459715.1 uncultured Akkermansia sp. | reverse complement strand
GGCACCCGACAAGGGGAGTCTACCACGTTATCCGCGCATAGCAAGCAAAATAAATGTATTTTTTTTTTTTTTTTTTTTTTTTTTTTGATGAAATATAAACATTTTATAATCAATAAGATAACGCGTTTATCTAAAAACGCCGCAAAGACAAAAGAGAGGGGAGAATAAGGTGCCGGGCGGGGAAGGGGGAGGAAGAACGACCGTAGACGGCAGGGCAGAAGCCAGGTACGAGGTACGAAGTACGAAATAGAAATTTGGCACAACGGAGTTGCGCGGACATGGCGGGAGGAGGCAAAGCCAAAATGACGTGTGGGAACTAAATCCATGCACCCGTGAGGTTGAAGCCCCCTTAGTACGTAGGACGTCCGTAACCCGCATGAGGATTGACATGGCGGCGTTTCTCGGAAATTTCATTGGGACAGGTGTGAATTTTCTCGAGACCGCTTTGCCCTGTGCTTGCATTATTTTACGGGAGTGGTAGAATGGGCGGCGACAACGAACTGCCGGAGCCATGAAACTGATTAGCGGAACCGCACATCCCAAATTAGCGCAGGAGATAGCAGACGTGATGGGGTTGCCCTTGTGTGACGCAACCGTGAACGCCTTTCCCGACGGAGAAAGTTTTGTCCAAATTAAAGAGAGCATACGTGGGGCGGATGCGTTTATCATCCAGCCGACGTGCCCGCCGACCAACCACAACATCATGGAATTGCTGGTGATGGTGGACGCGGTAAGGCGGGCGAGCGCGAGTCGCATTACGGCGGTGATGCCCTTTTACGGGTATGCTCGGCAGGATAGGAAAGACAAGCCGAGGGTGCCCATTACATCGAAACTCGTTGCCAACCTGCTGACGGCAGCCGGGGTGAATCGCGTGCTCACGATGGACTTGCATGCCGCCCAAATCCAAGGGTTCTTTGAAATTCCGGTGGACCATCTTTACTCGCTGCCCGTGCTGATCAAGCACCTCAAAGAACATTATGTAAAGAATATCAGCAATTTGGTCGTGGTTTCTCCGGACATCGGAGGGGTGAAAACGGCAAAGAGCTATGCCAATATTCTCGGCACGCAGCTCGCTATTGTCGCCAAACAACGCATTTCCGCCACAGAGGTGAACGCGCACGCGTTGATCGGCGATGTAGATGGCAAGGACGTGTTGCTGGTGGATGACATGACGGAATCCGGTGGGACGCTGTGTGCGGCGGCGGATGTACTCAAGGAACACGGAGCGGCACGCATATTTGCCGGGGTATCGCATGCCGTCCTCAACGACGGGGCGCGTCAGAAGCTGCGGGAAAGCCCGATCGAGCGGTTGCTGACTTCCAATTCGGTGCCGATGGCACAGGGAGAGCATGTGGACACGGTGAGCATCGCGCCCCTGTTTGCGCAGGCTATCACAAACATCCACAACGATGATTCGGTGACACATCTCTTTGAGGTGTAACCCTCGGACTTCGGTCCGTATCTCTCCGCGCAGAAAATGACCAAGTCCGGAAACCCGGGAAAGGCGTTGACATGGAACTCGCAGCTGGGGGCGATGCTGGCTGTGGCGGGGAGTGCTGTGGGCTTCGGCAACTTCCTGAGATTCCCGGGCTTGGCGGCACAGTATGGGGGTGGTGCTTTCATGATTGCCTATTTTTGCGCTTTTCTCCTGCTTGGAGTGCCGCTGTGTTGGGTGGAGTGGACTATCGGGCGGCGCGGAGGCATCTTGGGCGGGCACAGCTGCGCGTCGGCATTCATGCTCATCACGCACTCGCCGGTGTGGAAGTATCTGGGAATTGCGGGAGTGCTTGCCCCGCTGGGTATCGGGATGTACTACATGTATTTGGAGGGTTGGACGCTCGGTTACTGCTACAACATGGCTGTGGGGCACCTCGACTTGAGCGGCAGCAAGCAATACAACGCCTTTTTCGAGCATTTTACCGGGTGCTCAGCCGATGGTGCGACCTACACCGGCGGAAGTAGTCTGCCGTATTTTTTTGCAATCGCCATTGTTGCCAATTTGTACCTACTTTACCGGGGACTGACGCGTGGGATTGAATGGTTTTGCAAGTGGAGTATGCCCGTGTTGCTCATCACGGCGTTCATCATCCTGATACGCGTGCTCACACTCGGGACCCCGGACCCCGCGCACCCCAACCGCAACGTGAATCAGGGGCTCGGTTACATGTGGAACCCCTCCAAGACCGTACTCGTGGTTGAGCGAGAGCAGGACGGTGCTAAAGTGGAAAAGACGGTGGAAATGATCCCCGCCGAGGCTAACGCGCAGCAGGCGGAGAGCATAGAGCGGCAGGTACGAGCCACTTATCCCGGGCAGGTGGTGCGCCGGGAGCATATTTCCTTGCTGCGCGGACTCATGGACCCCGACCTGTGGATTGCCGCCGCAGGGCAGATATTTTTCTCGCTCTCCATTGGTTTCGGTACGGTACTCACCTACGCCAGTTACGTTGCCCGCCGAAAAGACATAGCCCTCGTGTCACTCACTGCCAATGCAGCCAATGAAGCCGTCGAGGTGGGGCTGGCGGGAATGATGATCGTACCGGCTTCGGTGTCGTTGCTCGGTGTTGCCGCCGCCGCGGGCGCAAGTACTTTCGGGCTGGGCTTTACCGTGCTGCCAGAGGTCTTTGCCGCCATGCCGGGCGGCAGACTCTTCGGTGCGCTCTTCTTTGGCTTACTCTTTCTCGCCGCTGTCACGAGTTCCTTATCCATCCTGCAACCGACGATTGCTTTTTTGGAGGAATTCTGGCAACTGACCCGCACGCAGAGTGTGGTAGTTACCGGACTCATCGTAGTGGTAGGCGCGTTCTGTGTGTCGTGGTACACCGGCAGCGAGATGCTTGCGCTCAGTACGCTCGATTTCTGGATGGGTACCATGTGCCTCTACCTCGTCTCTACCCTCTACCTCATCCTCTTCTGCGGAGTCTGGGGTACGCGTAATGGACTGCGAGAACTCGGGCGTGGGGCGCGCATCCCCGTTCCCCGCGCTCTCGGTTTTGTCATTAAATGGGTCACACCCACCATCCTGCTGGCTATCTTTTGCTCTTGGCTGTACAGCAAGGTAATCATGGATGCCAACGAGCACCACATCGCCGACTTGAGCCACGGAAAACCCGGGGCGGTGCTGCCCATGGTGTGGATGCTCGTCCTCTTTGTCTTCATGGCTTTTGTGGTCCATACTTCCCGCCGCTTTCATCGACGTAAACGCCAACCCGACTCTCTATGACTCTCCCGGGTATTATCACCATGACCCTCTCCATCTGTTTCGTATGGGGCTTGCTCACCGTCTGTGTGTGCAGACTCCTCCGCAACCCCGAGGAAAGGAAGGAGGGAGGGGGCAGGGGAAGAGTGGGCGACCGTAGGGGGAGGGGAGAGGGGTCAAGTACGAGGTACGAAGTACGAAGTACGAAGTGTTGAAGTTCGGCGCAACGGAGTTGCGCAGGGCGGTGGGCGCAAAGCGGGAAGGATGATGCGTGGTGGGGCGATGCGGGCGGGTGCGGCGAAAGGGGAAAGAGGGAGGGGGAACGAGGGGAAGGGGAAGAGTGGGCGACCGTAGGGGGAAGGAAGAGGGATCAAGTACGAGCTACGAGGTACGAAGTACGAAGTGTTGAAGTTCGGCGCAACGGAGTTGCGCAAGGAGGTGGGCGCAAAGCGAGAAGGATGATGCGTGGTGGGGCAATGCGGGCGTGGGCAGCGAAAGGGGAAAGAGGGAGGGGGAACGAGGGGCAGGGGAGGAGTGGGCGACCGTAAAAGGGAACAAGATTTTGTATAATTCTCAAAAAAAGTACGCTGTAAATTGTGGAAATTACACAAATAGGCTTGTCAGAGGGGAAAAAGGTGCTAGAATGAGTGCGTATGATGAAGAAGTTTTTTATATGCGCCGGACTTGTTTCGGCGGGATTACCGGCAGTGGAGGCACCCCCGGCGATACCGGAGGGGCAGGTTACGTACGATGAAGTGAGCTACCCGGGGGGAGGGGCGGAGTTGCCGCCGGAGTTTACGGACACTACGCCGCATGCCGGGGGGTATGACGCGATGGCAGCGATGCCCGCCGCTCAAGCCCCTTCGTCGACCCCGAATACGGTGATCGACCTGCTTCTCTACGCCAACAATTACGAAGTGCGGGGCATGGGGGTGACGGATGACATGAACAAGTATGGTACATCCCACTTGTATGTTTCACACACCTTCGCGAATAGAAATATGTTTCGCCAAGGAATACAGCAGCGCATACACGGGATGGCGGGGGTGATCTGGGACGCGTCGAGTCCGCTCGGCGACATCATGCAGTTTGAAGCCGGGTACTCATTGGGCAAAGAGGTGGCACCCAACCTGCTCATGGAGCTCGGATACGGCTTCAAGCGTGGCGGTTTGGAGGGGCTCATCGCCAAGGGATTCGATGGTTGTTCACATCGGTCGACGCAGGAGCTCACCTTTTCTGTTTCCTACAATGACCACCAGAAGGGATTTTTCGGGCGCGCCATTGTCGGGCTCAGCTTTTATGGGTTGACCGGGTACTACGTCGATGCCGAGGCGGGGTATCGCATCACCAACGTCATCAATGGTCCGAGCTTGGGGGCAGACCTCGAGGTATCCGGTGGGGTGGCACCTTCGTTCAGTTACTGGGGTTCCGGGGTGGATGGAATCGACGCGTACCGCGTTCGCGTGGCACTACAACCCTTTACCCACGGAGGGATGCTTGGGCGGGATGGGCGCATGAGCGTTACCCCTTGGGCGCAGTGCTCGTGGTCCGGCAACAATGCCCACAAGATACATCGGCGCACAGGCGCGCCTATGGTGGACCACTTGCAATTCACTTTCGGAGTGAATGCCGGGTTTAAATTTTAGGTAAGAGGGGGCACATGGCAGAGCACATACCCACCCGCAACCCGAATGAGATTGCCAAATTGCGTCGCGCCGGCGAGGTTTCTGCGCGGATTCTTACCGAAGTGGCGGGCTTCGTGCGCGCGGGTGTGACTACCGCCGAGATCGATGCGTTCGCCGCGTCGTTGTTCGCCCGAGAACGGTGCGGGAATGCTTTCTTGGGGTATAGCGGCTACCCGGGGCATATCTGTATCTCCGTCAATGAGGTAGTCATCCACGGAATCGGCGGCGAGCGTATCATTGCCGACGGCGATATCGTGAGTCTGGATGTGGGGGCTGTCGTGGACGGGTGGTACGGCGACAACGCGCTGACCGTGCCGGTCGGAAATGTGCGCGAGGAAGTACGTCGATTGCTCGCCGTCACCGAGGAGGCACTCTACCGCGGCATCGCCCAGGCAAAGCAGGGGAATAATCTGGCGGATGTGTGCGGGGCTATCGAAAGTTTTGTGCGACCCTTCGGCTTCGGAATCGTCCGCGATTTCACCGGGCACGGCGTGGGTCGTCGCCTGCACGAAGAACCATCCATCCCGAATTACCTTCCCAATGTACACATGCCGCACCTGAAGCGGGGGATGATCCTCGCCATCGAGCCCATGATTACCCTAGGAGGGTACAAAGTGAAAGTTCTGGAGGATAAGTGGACGACAGTGACGGTTGACGGGACGCCCGCCGCGCATTTCGAGCATACGGTTGCGGTCGGTTCGCATGGTGGGGAGATACTCACCGAGCGACCGCGCTATGCGCTGCCGGAGCAGCTGGGTATTTCCCTGTGATAGTTTCTCTTTCCGACGATGCACAATTGGATACATCCCTATGAACAGATTAGCCTCTGGACGGCGGGGATCGTCATGGGGTTTGTGCTGCTCGTGCTGCATCTGGCGGTACTCGTGAAGCCGCGAGAAGTGCTTTCCGGCTGTCGGTGGGCAGCCGCTTCGGTACTCTTCGGGCAGGGGTTGATGATTCTCGATTTCCTGTGGATTGTGCTCCTTTTGTGGGGTTCGCCGAGTAACCCGATGCGGATGGAACTCTTTGACTTTGAAGGGCTCCGTACATCTCTGCTCCTGCTGTCCCCCGTAGTGTGCTACGTGCTCTGTACGCAATCCAAACAAAATCTCACCGGGCGCGCCCTCGGGCTCTTTCTGCTGCTCATGGGGATTGTGCCGTTGAGTGCCGCGTACCTGAAAGAGCCTGCCACCCGCATACTCATACCGTTGTGGTGGTACCCCGTGCTCTGTGTGGCTATTTTTCTGGTGCCCAAGCCCTACATTCTGCGCGATTGGTTGGCATGGTTGAGCGGACGCGTCGCCCTCACCCGCGTGCTGGCCGCGCTCGGTGCTGCGTACGCCGCTGCCATTTTTATCTGTGCTCTCCTCTTCTGGTGATGAACGCTGCATCGGACGTCTCACTCTACACTGCGGATTATGTCGTGACGCAAAATGCCGCGCGGGACGTGATCAGCGGTGGGGCATTGGCAATTTCCGGGGATTCCATCCTCTGTGTGGGGCATGCCGATATGGTATCCACGCTCTACCCGGAGGCACGGCGGGTGAACTTGGGGCGCGCGGTGCTCTTGCCCGGGCTCATCAATGCCCACACCCACATCCCCATGTCCCTGCTGCGTGGGTTTTCCGACGATAAGTCCCTGCAGGATTGGCTGCATGCCGATATTTTCCCGCAGGAGGCGAAGCTTACCCCCTCCCTCGTAGAACTCGGGGCGCGGTTCAGTTTGGCGGAAATGCTCCGCACCGGCACCACGGCGTTCTACGATATGTATATGTTCGAGGACAGCGTGTACAAGGCTACCGATGAGATGGGGCTGCGTGCCGTGCTGGGCGAAAGTACCACCCGGTTTTTCCCCACCCTCGTCGCCAAATCGGAGGAGGAGTACTTCGAACGCGTGCGTCGTTACTCGGAGGAATGGATGAATCACCCGCGCATTCGCCAGGCGGTGGTGCCCCACGCGCCCTATACCACCACGCCCGGGCTTCTGCGAGCGTGTCGCGACCTCGCCGACGAAACCGGCTCTCTCTTCGGCATGCATCTGGCAGAGACACCGTGGGAAACACAGCAGTGTCTGGCGGAGCACGGACTGCGCCCCGTCGCTTACTGCTCACAGCTCGGACTCCTGCGCCCGGATGCCACCTTCTTCCACCTCGTCGATGTCAATGAGCAGGATATGCTCGCCCTGTCCGACAGCCGTTGCGTCGGGGTGCACAATCCCGCGTCGAACATGAAACTGGCGAGCGGGGTGTGTCCGGTGGAAGCCCTGATCCGAGCGGGGGTACCCATGGGTTTGGGCACGGATGGTCCGGCGAGTAACAATGCCCAGAATATGTTGCGAGAGATGTACGTGGCGTCGCTCCTGCACAAAGTCCACGAGCTTTCACCCACAGTTGCCCCGGCGCAGATGGTGCTGGATATGGCGACACTCGGTGGGGCTGCCGCCCTGCACGCCCCCTACATTGGGGCACTGGAGCCCGGGATGAAGGCGGATTTCATCGCGCTGGACCTCACCGCCCCCAACATGCAACCGCTTCATCACGTCGTTTCTCAACTCGTCTACGCCGCGTCGGGGGCAGAGGTTTGTCTGACTGTCGTGGATGGGCGTGAGCTCTACCGTGACGGTAAGTTCACGACCTGTGATTACCCGGCACTGCTGGAGGAAATCAAGCAAGCTTTGGCATGGACACGCCGGTGACAGAGCTTCCCATCGCACGGCTCTCCTTCGCGGCGATCGACTTCGAATCCTCCGGTGCCGCGCCGGGGGAAACGGATATGCCCATCCAAGTGGGGATGCTCCGCGCTCCCTCGCTCTTCGAACCGGCGGAGCTTTTTTGCTCCTACTTGGCTTGCGAACACCCGGTACGTTGGGTTGCTTCCCGCAAACACGGCATCACCACGGCAGACCTGAAGGGTGCCCCGTCCATGCTCTCCCTGTGGACTACATTCCGGCATTTCTTGGGTGGAGCTGTAGTGGTCGGGCATAATCCCTCCACCGAACGCCGCTTCCTGCGCGTTTTCCCGGCTCACGGATTCGGTCCTTGGCTGGACACCCTCGCCCTAGCCCGCCATTGCCTGCCTACCCTGCGCGATTTGACCCTCGCCTCGGTCTGTGAAGCCCTCGCCGTGGTGCCCGCCGTGGACAAAACGGTGCCCGGGAAGACTTGGCACGACGCGCTGTATGATGCCGCCGCCTCGCTGGAGGTGCTGCGCATGGTCGTGCAGACCCTGCAGCTGCATGACCGCCCTCTGCGCACCCTTAGTTTCGCCCTCAAATCCTACGAATTAGCCGGATGACCGCTCCCTTGCTCCAGGTACGCCGTCTCCGCGTCGAGTTTCGCTCACGCAGCGAGGTTACCTACCCCGTGAATGACGTGGATTTCGACCTCTACGCCGGGGAGACTCTGGGCGTGGTCGGTGAATCCGGCTCCGGTAAAACGGTGACCTGTTCCGCCCTGCTCGGTCTGCTCCCCTCTCCGCCGACTGTCATTTCCCCGGATTCTTCCGCGCTCTTTGCCGGTAAGGACCTCCTACGTCTCACTGAACGTGAGTTACAACGCATTCGCGGTGCCGAAATTTCCATGATTTTCCAAGACCCCATGACATCGCTCAATCCCTGCATGCGTATTGGGGATCAGGTGGCGGAGCCGCTCATCATTCACCGCCGGATTTCGCGCCGGGAGGCTTGGGACCTCGCCGTCCGCGAGCTCGAGCTCACGGGGATACCCGACGCGCCGCACCGTGCCGGTTGTTTTCCCCACGAGTTTTCCGGGGGGATGCGGCAGCGCGTGATGATCGCTATGGCTCTCATCACCCGCCCGCGTATTCTCATTGCCGATGAACCGACTACGGCACTGGATGTGACAGTGCAGAAGCAGGTGCTCGACCTGCTGCGGGAGCGTCAGCGGGAGCTCGGCACCGCCATCATCCTCATCACCCACGACCTCGGGGTGGTGCACCGATATGCCCACCGTATCCAAGTGATGTACGCCGGGAGCATCGTCGAGCATGCCCCCACGGAGGAGCTGCTCTCCAACCCATTGCACGCCTACACGCGTGCCCTCATCTCCGCCGTGCCCTCGCCCCTCCGCCGCAAACATGCGCTGCCTACCATCCCTGGCTTGCCGCCGGACTTGCACACCCCCGTCCGAGGCTGCTCCTTTCGCCCCCGCAATACCTTGGGACGTCCTGAACTCTGCCTCACGGATTCCATCCCACCCCTCGTCGAAGCTTCCCCCGGTCACTTCGTCCGGGATTGCCCGGGCTGCAGAGCCATAGCCCCTTCACAACCCCAGCTGCCCCAAGAAACGTTAGACGCTTAAGGCGGCACGGACACAAAATGTGAAACAGTAAACCTGTGGGGTGGCGTCTGCGGTCGCATTTGTCCCAAACAAATGAAACGCTCGGAGTAAAGCGATGGCTTTGTCGCAGGGAAACACGGAGGTGATCAAGTACGAGGTACGAAGTACGGAGTACGATGTGAAGGAGCTAGGCGCAACGAGGTTGCGCAGGGGAGTTGGGAGAAAGCAAAGCAGAGAAGATGCGGGGGAAATAAATCAAATACACCCGTGAGGTCGGTACGCTTGTGGTATGCAAAGCCATGGAGAGATGCCCGTGCGTCACCTCTGTCCATCACACATGACGCATTCGGTCACAGTCGTAGCGTTCAACACTCTCATCACACACGTTTTTCCTGCTACTTCTCCGTTACTCACCACACCCGTTTTCCCTAGCTTTGCCACTTTGTACCTCGTACTTCTTATTGGGCGTGTGTAACCCGCATAGGGATTGACCTTGCAGCGTTTTTGAAAATTTTATGGGGACAGATGATATAGTTATGTCACCCTAGACTCGCGACACTGTCACGAGCAAAGAAGGGCAAAGATGATCATCCAGACGGTCTTCATATCTATCGTTCTGTGGCAGGGGTGTATCTCATTTTGAATGCGATGTCCAGAAAAAAAATTCGTAAAAAAGTAAAATCTAACACATTCCGAGAGGCATTCTCCGAATGTTAGAACGTGTAATTCGATGATTTTTTTGATGGCATAATTCGTATTCTATTCACACATAGTCAATCGAATACATGGTTTTGTTATACTTATCGCATTCAAAAAGAGATACACTCGCGTGCGGGATGGAGGTCGGTGTATTGCGTAGATTACATTGATCGCCGGAACAAGGTGACAACGGTATCTTAATGACCAAAAAAACACACAGACAATTGCCAGCATGAAATACATCCGGATTATAGTGATCATCTTCATCTGCATGTTCGCAGCGGAATCGCAGGGAGCGGTGGATGATTTGTCTCTTCTTAAGGCCGCGCAGAGAGGAGATGTGCCCTCCATGCGAAAAATAGGCATGCGCATGCACCAAAGGGTATGTTTCCGAGGTGATCCTGAGACAGGAATCCAATGGCTTAAGAAAGCAGCAGACAAAGGTGATGTGGGTGCCATGTACTATTTGGGACGCGTCTATTTGCCAAAGAACAAGGAATTGGGAGAATCGTACATGAAGAAAGCCGCTGAGCATGGGAATTCGAAAGCCAAGAAGTATTTTGAAAAAGTAGTGACGAAGAAGAAAGAAGCTTACGAAGACCGCGTAGGAGCGGTCCGCCTTGATAAGGCAATAGCAGATGCCGTAACAACGATGCAGGAAAGGATCGAGGAAGCCGGGGTGAAGGAAATAGCTATGGTGGAGTTTTTGTGCAATGGAGGACCTCAGAATGAGTTGACGGATGCTGTGCGCGGTAAAATACAACAAGCCATACTAGAAGGTTCAGATGTGCAGATATCCGATCGTGTGGACGTGAAGATGCTCGCTGAAGAGAGCGGAGCGCAAGGCGGAGATTTAGGGATAAAGGCAACAACGGCGGTATTCATGGGAGAGATCATTTGTCAGCCCGGCGGAGACGTGGGTTACTTTATATATCGTATGTTCCATACGAAAGATATGCGGATCGTTGCTGCCGACTTCGTTCCAGTGAAATGGACATCTTTTGAGAAGGAGCTTCTCAAAAAAATTCCACTCAAGGTTGCTCCGTCTACGTTGCCCTTTACCCCAAAACGTGACCTAGACGAGATGGTTGAGCAGGTCAATTTGAAGAAATATGGCGGCATCGCCATGGTGCATAGAGTCGATGACCCCGACAATGACACCATCGAATATCGCGTTGCATTTGCCCAAGTTCTAGGTAGTCTTTTCGAGGGGGGGCTTACTCTCTACGAGCGTGAATTCTTGGCAAAAGGAGTTGAGGAGGCTTCCTTGTCCGGTCAGGATGTGCAGCTCGATGGAGTAGGGACGTTGTGTGCCGTAAAGCTCGTTGAGAATCAGAAAAAAAATGGTCTTGAAGTCAGGCTTACGTCATACCCTGAAGGAGGGTTGCGTTTTGTGCGCACTCTGACTCAAGCACGTGGTTCTATTATTGCGGGAGCTTCTTCTGCAAAGCCGACGATAGCTGTACTTACCTTCGAAAATCAAACGGGGAAAGCTGCTGTATCACGAGTGAAATCACGCTACCCAGAAAGGCTGCGTTTGGATTCATGGGATAGGAAGAATAAGCGACGACCTTCAGAGGGTGTGTTGTCTTTCGGGTCGCGGTTACCCAATATGGCTGCGAGTAGTGCTACGAGTGGGAAGTTACTCGGGGGGAACGTATTTCCTCCGGAGGACTCAGGGGTCTATGAAGAGGGGCAACGTCCTTTAGAAGTAGGAGCACCTTCCGAAATGCAGCTACCCGATATGGTTGAGGATGGCACTACGAACGAAAACTATCCGGTGGAGGTTGAGGACGCAGGGGGCTATGATGGGAGACGAAACTGCCCTGCGATGCAGCCACTTTCCGGAAAGCCACTACCCGCCACGGCTGCAGATATAGCCACAAGCGCGGCGATAGCGGCACTCACCAACAGCGGCAGGGTACGTGTAAAGCGACTTTCTCCGTCTGCTGAGGCTCAAATCAAAAAGATAAAACAAGGCGGTGGGGGGGGAAAACTCAGTAGGGTCGGTTCAGATGTAGATTACGTCCTTGAGGGAAGCATAAATAGTTATAATGTGAAGGACGAAAATAGTGTGGCTTACGGGGTGCGACGTCGTAAGCGTACCGTAACTGTGGGTATGAGTATGACGCTTACCAAGGTTTCGAACTCGGAGATCGTTGACAGCAAAGAGATGTCTGAGAGGGTGGCTCGTAACATTCCTCAGGGTGTGGAGCCGAGAGGTTCGGATGATGACGGTGACTGGGAGGAGCTATTGCGTAATGCCATAGGTTCAGCCGTTCCCAAATTTATTGATTCCGCTGAAATAGATTCCTATTCTTCAGCGACCGGGTCGTCGCCAGCCCCTATGATTTCTTTTGAGGTGAAATCCGTGCCTACGGGTGCCGAAGTGGAATACAATCACTCCTATGTTGGCAAAACACCTTGCACGGTGACGGCACCGGCTGTACCCGGTATCTTGCGTGTAACCCGAGTCGGTTGGGAACCATGGGAAAGACGGGTGACTCCAACTACTGATGGTATATTGGTAGAATTGCAGAGGAGCAGAAAGGGCAAGTCATCCCAATCTCGATGAGAATCGCAATGGTAAATCTAACGTATAAGAGAGATGATACGACTGCGGAACTCTGAATGCCGGAGGTCGAGAGGTTCCTTAAGAGGTGCGGGGTACTCGGAGTCTCATTCGGAGCAGCACGTGGTATTCCTTATTCTGTAGTTTGTTTACTGTCGATTACTTATGCTAAATGTAAATCAAGGGGAGTATTACTATTCGCCGGATGGGGGGACGAGTTGGATCGGTCCCTTTGACGGGCAGCAGCTCAATGAGCTACGCGCGGCTGGGATTGTACAACCTTCTTTTGATATTCGTTCGGGAGGAGGTGCGGACGAGCAGGCACCACCTCCGTTCACCCCACCCACACAGCAGTATTGGGTGATCCGAGGTGACGGGCAGCAGCTTGGACCGTATACAGTGTCCGATCTTGTTTCTCTCATGTCTGCGGGGCAAATCGGACCCGCTACCTTGGTGTATTCGCCGGGGATGGCGAACCCCCTCCCACTCTCCTCGCTCGGGATTCTCCCCTTCGGAATACCCGGTCAGCCTGTCACAGTACCCGGAGGCGCAGGGGGAGCTATTTCTCAATCCTCACAGGGACAGGAAAATGCGGATCAATTTTCTCTCGGACGCTTCTTCTCCGGTGTTTTCAAGAGCCACACGCAAGAGGAGGTCGTCATGGAGTTTTGTGCCGGTTCGCCCTTCGGGACGCCTGATATTAGGAGTGTCAACGCCACATGGCCCAGCCCATGGATATTTGCTCGTGTCGCACTTTTCTGTGCGATCTTGTATCTGGGACTTTCCTATATGATGTCCATGTATCCCAACCCGAAACTGATACCTGCCATCCTCTTTGTGGCGAACTTCGGGATTCCATTTTGCGTATTGGTGCTTTTGTATGAAATCAACATACGCCGGGATGTGCCATTTTATACGGTGATAAAGGCACTCATGCTCGGGGGAGTCCTCTCCCTCTTCATCACGAGCATCCTTAACGAGCATATAAAGCGGGGACCTGAGGCGTACTGGGCGGGACCTATTGAGGAACCTGCCAAGTTGCTGGCTGCTGTGTTCATTGCGTCAACCTGCCGCAATGGGCGCATTTTGACCGGCATGCTGATAGGTTGTGCTGTGGGGGCAGGGTTTGCCGCCTTTGAGAGTGCGGGGTACGCAATGGACGACTTTATGAGGTCTTACACACAAGAACTTTGGGGGGCGAGTGATAAGATTAAACAGGCAATAAGATCGGGAGGGTTGAGTCAGGAACAGATATCTGCGGGGTTGGAGAGTGTACGCGTACAATTGTCAAACATATCCGTAGAGCCTCTCAAGAATTTATCTTTGCGCCGTGCACTTTTGACCCCGGCGGGGCATGTTGTTTGGACGGCAATAACAGCCGGTGCCTATTGGCGTGTACTTGCGCTTAAGGTGCAGCAAGGAGTACGCGCAGCGGAGGATAGGAGTGTGGATTTCTCTGCCTTTTTTGACATGCGATTTCTGTGTATAGCCATTGTTCCGGTTGGGTTGCACATGATTTGGAATTCGACCATAGGTTTCGAACAATTCGGGAGCTATAGATACCTGATTCTTGGGATTATTGCATGGTTTGTCCTTCTGCGGCTAGCGCAGATGGGAATTAACCAAGTTAAGGAGGAGAAAAGGAAGGCACTGCAAGGGCAATGAAGACGCTGTACATATATGACTGCATGACGGGACGGGTGAGCTTGAGTCGGAGCTTTCCCGTGCAGGTGGGGAGTTCACCGGGGAGTCCGCTGCAGGTGGCGATGAGTGGGGATGCCGGGCTTTTCATGGCTACAGGGGTGACGGGGTTGACGTTTTACATGCAGATGAAGGAGGGAGTGACCGGGGAGTACGATGGACATGCTATGACGAGTACATTGCCGATAACGCCGGACACCGAGCAGATGATAGTAGTGAAGGATGGAATGTTTATCGCCTACTGGACCGAGGATGACGCCGCAGCCCAAGCTGTGATGGCGCAATATAGACTTAGAAGGTGGTATTTACTCGATGTGATGACAGGGGGTTGGCAAGGTCCGTATAAACAAGAGGACATAGCAACTTATTCCGGTTTAGAACAAAGGTTTACGTGGGGGATGCTTGCAGGTTCCGCCAAAGGTGTGTGCAGTACCAAGGCATTGCGGATGGTACTCCGGGCACATCCGGATGTATCGCAACCCGTTACCGCATCTCCTTTTTCTGTACCCAAACCTGAACCGGTTTTACACGAAATTCCCCAGCACGTGTCAATGCCGTCTGCGATGCCGGTTAGTGATCGTGTCAAAGTGACGCATGAATTTCAACCGACGGATTCGGCTTCTCAACCGGTCCAAGCTCGGCAGAATTCTCAACGATCAGACAACTCACAGGTTTCTCCCCCGCAGTCATCTGCTCGGGGAGAAGGTGTGGGGGGTGCGGAGACGGAAGATGACTCGGAGGAAGAGCTGCCGGACGAGAATGTCGGACGCTTCACGTGTCCTGTTTGTTGGTTAAAGTTTGATGTTGGGAATGTGCTGAGCATTGCGACACACCCGGATTTGATGGGAGACCCGGTGTTGGGACGTGAACAGATGTTGAGGTTTTTAGCATCCCGCTTTAACGTACTCGGACAGGCATTGGATGAGAAAGGTATGCCCTGCCCGGATGTTGCGTGTCCGCATTGTCGCTGTAAGCTACCCCCCGGTTTTTTGGAATCACGTGAGCACATTTTTTCGATTATTGGGGCACCGGCTGCGGGGAAATCGTATTACCTCGCTTCACTCGTGCACGAAATGGAGCGATTGGCGTCCAAACGATTCGGTATCGCATGGCGAGATGTCGATCCATCGGGGAATGCCATGCTCAATGATGCCATTTACCGACTCTTTAACGCGGATACGCCCGAGGAGGCGTACCTGAGTAAAACGGACTTGGACGGTGCACTCTATTCGGAGTTTTATCGACATGGACGCATGGTAAAACTTCCCCGCCCCTTCATTTATACCATTTCCTCATTGCGTGATTCTAAAAAAATATCTTCGCTTATTTTTTACGATAATGCCGGAGAGCATTTTGAACCCGGACGCAACAGTGAAGATTCACCGGGAGCGCGGCATGTGAGCGTTGCGGATGGTTTATTTTTCCTCTTTGACCCGACGACGAGTGCGCCGTTTCGCCGTATGATCGGGCAGAGAGATGACCCGCAGCTCGCGCCCGATGCACCAAAGCGCGTGGACCGGCAAAATGTGATCATCGCAGAAACAACCGTACGCATTGCGACGAGTCTCAATCTGACACCCGGGCAAAAAGTCGATAAACCGCTGGCTGTCATGTTGGGGAAATGTGATCTGTGGCTGGATAAATTGGGGAGAGAACTTCAATCAATTTACACTGAAGACGGTAGGGTGGACCACAGCGTAGTAGATAATAATTCAGAGATTCTGCGTTCGTTGATGATGGAATTGCACCCCACGCTTTGCACCACCGCAGAGACACTTTCAACGTATGTGCGATACTTTGCAATTTCTCCCCTCGGGAGTTCGCCGGTTAAGTTCACAGACCCCCTCAGCCAAAATGTAAAACTGGGTCCCGATCCCAAGATGCTTTCTCCCCAAAATGTGTGTGACCCGACATTCTGGGTGCTGAGCCTTTTGGAACCGGACATCGTGCCATTTATTTGACACATGGATGAGCTCGCGTTGCTCGACACCGAACCTTTGATAGATGTGAGACACAAATACGCAACTTCGGAGGGAAAACTCAACACAGGAAAGGAGACTCATGAGTAACAACGACGGCAGAAAAAAACTGTATGCAGAGTACAGAGCGGCTATGCGGGAAAGGGATGATAAGAAGGCATACACCATCCTGAAGAAGATTACGGAAGCTGATCCCAATGACTCGACGGCTAGGATGCAGTGTGAGGCAATAGCGAAGAAAGTAATAGAGAACACCCTTGCTTCGCTCGGCACAATGAGCGACCTCACAGAGGTAAAACGACGTCTCTCCGAGTTGGAGACACTCTTCTCGGCATCGCAGCTCAATAAGTATCCGGACTATGCTAAGGCATGGGAAAGAGCTGCCAAAGCTAAGGTTCCGCCCCCACAGAAGGATGAACGTTTGATGGAACTCCGCCGGAGCCTAAGAGACGCACTCATATCACGAGAGAGGGAAAAAGCATTTGATCTGTTAGAGGAGATATGCGAGATTGCTCCGACAGACCAAGACGCGCAGCGGCAGAAGAAAGAAACGGGGAAGTTGCTTTGCCGTCAGTATGCGAGTGAGATGCAGCGATTAACACACTCCGGGAATATGCCGGAGTTAAGCAGTTTGATAGATCGTATGCGTCGTTGGGCAAGTGCCCCGATTTTGGAGCAGATGGAAGGGTATAAGGCGGCAGAGGAGCTTGTGAGCCAATATCGACGTCATGAGGTAGAAAAGGAGATTACGCAACGTTTAGCAGTTCTACGCTCGAATAAGGACCTTTCAACAAAGGAACGTTATGGTGAGGTGAGAGAGGTGGAGAAGAGAGCGGAAAAGCACGGCATCGTGCTGCGGGGAGAAGACGCCGCGTTTGTCCGTTCCGTAAAAAAAGCATGGGACGATGAGGAGAATGCACGCAAGCGAAAGCGAATACTTGCGGAGCTAGGTATTCAGTACAGGGACATTCAGAACTCGCTGGAGCCCATCACAGATGCTTCAGATCAGATACTCTTGGAGAAGCTGCCTCTGCTTGACGAAATACTGCGACAGGCGACTGCCTTGGGGGACTATCCGGAGGTTGAAGAGTTCGCCGATCCAATTTTGCATAAAATGACGCGCATTCGGCAACTGCTCAAGTTGCGTAGAAGTATGCGTCGTTTTAGAATCCTCGTAAGGGGGGCGGCGTTAGCGTTGACTATTTGTCTGCTTGTGTTAGGTGCTTACGCTTGGACCAATGCCGACTCTACGCTTAAGGAAATGGAGAAAATCCGAGATGGGATCAAGAGCACTAGGTATACGCCCGATGAGATGGTCAAGCTCCGGATACTGACATCGTCTACGCCATTCGGTTATGGACTGACGAGACTCTTTCGCGCTGACCATCAGGTCATTTTCGGCGAATGTACAAAGTTTGTGAGACGCTTTGATGACTTGCGAGGTGACTTGGCAAGGGTGACGGAGCAAATGCGATGCTTGACCGCCAGTCTGGATTTTAGCAATCCGGATGCTTCGAAGATACGCGAGTATGCACCTCTTATGCGAACTGCCGACTCGTTGGAAGAGGCATTGAAGCAAGAGTACCACTATGAGCTATCTTCGGAGGAGCGTCAGATAATGTGCTATTATAAGAAGAATGTTGTCAATGAGATGAAATCCCGTTTTTTTAATCGGTACTCAACTCCGCCCCTGACAGCAACACTCGAAGAACTGGAAAAACTCTGGTTGGAGTATAAGGATATTAACACTATTTTCAAGTTTGACGAGGAGGAAGGCAAAGTTATCCATGAGGCATTCATGAATGCATTTAGGCAGATTTTGTTGTGTGAGGGTAAGTCGGAGTCCACAATTACGGACTTGCGGTCCAGTATGGAACTTTTCGACAAATACCGAGAATCGATGGAGCTGGACGAAAGTTTGCGAGATGAAATTACTGTGTTACTAAAGAAGCTCGAAGAGTTCGAGAATATCGATACCAAGCTAAGTGAGGCGTTATCTTTTGATGAGTACTTGTACAGTGTAATTGGTTTTGGAGCATCCTATTTCGATATCCCCGACCTCTATGATTATAGACCGATAGAAGAATGGTACACAGGTGACCCTGAAGGTGGTAAACTCAGAGATTTAGCTGTAAAGACTAAAGCATCATCGCTTCATGCGCTTCCTCGTCAGCGGGAATGTAACCGGGAGCTGTATGAAAAAATCAAACGAATATTTGAGGATGAGAGAGGCATCTATCTCGAGTATCGGGAGAGCGTTATCGGAGCTGCAGTCGCACGACTGACAAAGGACACCGAGCAAGAAAAAGGTGTATGGAAGAAGTCACTGCAAGTAGCCATAGATGGTGAGGTGGTCTATCCGGGTGCGATTTCTAAAATTAATGGTGAAACACTGATCCACCTGCTGGACGCATGCGGTAATGAGATAAAGGGGAAAATACACAGAAGTAGGACAGCTCATGGGGAGAGGTATCTTAGGTATGCAGACATGCGAGAGAGGATCGGATTCGTGGACAAGAAAATGCTGAGGGGAACGAATCTTCCCATTGATCTGTTGCACCGAACCGCTATGGAACGCAAGAATGCCGCATATCCTGTGATGGCACTCGCTTGGTTATTCAACGAAACAATCAATCTCATGGAAACCTTCCCGGAGCCACTTGTAAATGGCATAGCATTCTCGCCTTCTCTGAAAAAAGATATAGCAAAATTTAAGGAATTAGCGGGTCACATGGATATCAGAAAAGGCTGCTGGCTCCTACCCCACATGTCGCGGCATGAAGATATGTTGATTTCTTTTTTTGCTAAATGCGAGAGCACGAATTATAGGACAGAAATCCTACGGAATCTTAATGCAATACTGAACGCAGAATTGTTATATGCCGGTTATGTCGGTGAAAACGGTCGCCGCGTCCTCTTGGGTACGGCACGGGGCATGCGCCTGTACCATATTGTATGGAATCAAAAAAACGAACCTCGTCTCGATCCGGTGACCGAAAATACCAAGCTTCAGCGATTCACGCCCGTTTTTGTCCTCAAGTGAAGTTCTTCACTTCGTACTTCCATTCTCCCCGCGTTTTCCCGCGACAAAGTTCTCGCTTCGCGCTAGGTGTTTAGTTATGTCGGGACGGCACACCTGTCCCAATAAAATTCTCGGGAAACACCACAATGCTAATCCCCATGCGGGTTACAGATGCTCTGCGTGCTGAGGGGCTTCAACCCCACGGGTGCTTTGATTTATTCCCCTCGCATCGTTTCAGCTTTGCCTCCTTCCTACTCCCCTGCGCAACTCCGTTGCGCCTATCTCCTTCACTTCGTACTTCGTACTTCGTACCTCGTACTTGATCACCTCCGGGTTTCCCTGCGACAAAGTTATCACTCTGCACTAGGCGTTTAATTTTATTTGGACGGATGTGTCGGGACAGATGTGAACAGCTTGACAATTTTCCTAAACGGCGTACCATAACCGGCGACGGCATGATACGGATAACTTTTACGGCACTTTTGCTGGTTCTGAGCAATACGGTGATGACATTTGCTTGGTACGGCTTTTTGAGGAAGCCGGGGGAGGCGGTGCAGCGGGGACTTTGGAAATTGATACTCATCAGTTGGGGGCTGGCATTTTTTGAGTACTGTCTCATGATACCTGCCAATCATCTCGGACGCTCGGCGGGGTTGTCGCTTGCCCAGCTTAAAATTATGCAGGAGGTTATTACGTTGAGTATTTTTGTACCTTTCATGCTTTTTTACATGGGTGAACAGTGGAAGTGGGACTACCTGTGGGCATTTCTCTGTTTGCTCGGAGCTGTGTTTTTTGTGAATCGGGAGGCACTGATGGTGAGTTGAAGAGACGAAAGTCGATGGGACTGACATTGCAAGAGCTCGGGGGTGCCGTGGAGCAATTTTTGCTCTGTTTGGCGGCGGAGCGTGGACTGAGCGCGAATTATCGTAGCTCGGTGCGACAGAGTCTCACGAACCTGAGGCACTACATGGAGCAACGAGGCATTCAACCCGGCGAGGTGCAGGACGCGACCTTGGTGAAGTATCACCGCCACTTGCTCGCGGAGGGGTTGGCTATTTCCAGCGTGCGAATCATGATGGTGCACGTGCGCATCTTTTTTCGCTATCTAGCCGCTAAGCATATTCTGCCCACCGACCCGGCGGCACTCATTCGCCCCGGGCGAGTGGGGATGCAGATACCCCAAACCCTTACGGAGGCAGAGGTACGACTTTTGTTGGAAAGTATCGACCCGCAAGACCTCCCCTTTGGGGCACGGGATCGCGCCATGCTCGAGATGCTCTACGGCAGTGGATTGCGCGTCAGTGAGTTAGTTACCCTCCGCCCGGAGCAGGTCGACTGGGATGAGGGGTTCGTGCGCATAACGGGGAAGGGAGATAAGACCCGCTATGTGCCGCTGGGGGGAGAATCAGCCCGAGCCTTGAGATACTACCGGGAGCACGCGCGGTCCCTCCTGCTCCCGGCGCGCAAGGCGGCTCCCCGCGTGCTTTTCCTCTCGCAGCGCGGCGGCATGCTCACGCGAGAGCGGATCCGCCAGATTATCAAGACGCGTGCTGCGGCAGCCGGGATGGATGAGCACGTCTTCCCGCACATCCTGCGCCATTCTTTCGCCACACATTTGCTGGAGAACGGGGCAGACCTGCGCGTCATCCAAGATATGCTCGGACACGCAGACCTCGCCACCACGCAGGTCTACACGCATGTGGAGCAGCGACGTCTCGTGAACCTGCATCGCGCCTTTCATCCACGCGGCAAGATGCACTAAAGCGCGTCCCGCCAATCCAATCTGTCCCAAATAAATTAAGGGCTTAGTGGTGGGTGATGGCTTTGAGGCAGGGAAACGGGGAGGGAATTAAGTACGAGGTACGAGGTACGAAGTACGAAGTGAAGGAGTTAGGCGCAACAGAGTTGCGCAGGGGAGTTGGAAGGAGGCAAAGCCGAAACGATGTGTGGGAACTAAATCCATGCACCCGTGGGATTGATACCTCCTTAATACACAAAGCATCTATAACCTGCACAGGGTCCCGTGATTAGCATCGCAGCGGTTTTGAGAATTTTATTGGGACAGGTGTGCCCGCCAATACACAGCGCGCAACAGCGTGAGGACACCGACTCGGTTCACGCCGGGTAGTTTGTGCAGGAGGTGGGCACAGGTCCGCGCGGTGCTGCCGGTCGTGTACACGTCATCCACGAGCACCACGTCCCGCCCGGGCAATTTTTTCTTCCCGGAAGCATAATCATCTCGTAATTGGTATGCCATCAAAGCGTTCCGGCGACGTTCCCGAGCAGAGAGGCGGGTCTGGCTTTCGACACCGGTAGGCACACGACGGAGAGCTTGGCGCACCGGCAGCCCACGCAACCTCGCGAGAGCTTCCGCCAACTCCGCCGCTTGATTATACCCACGCGCAAAGAGGTGAGCCGGAGTGGAGGGCACCGGCACAATGCAATACTGACCTGCCCGCGACAGAGCCGGAGTGTCTTCCCACAAGCGGTTGAGAAGTTCCCCCATCACCGGCACGAGGTAGTTGGCGCGGTGGTACTTGAGAGCGTGGATAAGGAGGCGCGTTTCGCGCGATGTCACGTAGGCACTGCGAGCAAAGTCGTACGTGCGCGGGTAAGAAGAGCATTGGGCACAGCGGTCGGCACACTGTAGATCACCCGCCACAGGTGTCCCGCAGTAGAGACAGATGGGCAGGGGCACGGTCGGGAGCTTGGCAATGCAGGAATCGCACAGCGCGTGTTCGCTCGGCTCCTCGCATAGTTCACAGTAGTTCGGATAGATCCAGTGCAACATGACACAGCCTCCGACGGCACGCTCAACGATGCCGCCTCAAGAATTCATCCGCGACATTGATGTACGCCTGCGCAGCCGCGCCGTTTGGGTCGTGCTCCAGCACGGTGCGCCCGAAACTCGGGGCTTCCGCAACACGCACGGACCTCGGTATGAGGGTGTTGTACAATTTTTCGGGAAGGGTTTCCCGCACTTGCTCAATGACTTGGTCGGCGAGGTTCGTGTGATTGTACATGGTCATGATGATTCCCTCGTGAACAAGAGATGGCTGCACACCGCCGCTGCGAATTTGGTCCAGCACGTACAGAATCCTCGAGAGACCTTCCAAACTGAAAAATTCGCATTGCAGGGGGGTGAGCACCTCATCGCTCGCGCACAGGGATGCGGTCATCAGGACGCCGAGCGAGGGCGGCGTGTCCATAAATACGTAATCGTACTGACCCGCGTCGCGCAGCTCCTCCAATACGCGCTGCATGCAGTACAAGTGCTCTCCGTTGCGGGAGAGTTCAACTTCTACCCCCGACAGATCAATGTGCGAGGGCACGAGGGATAGGTGACTTCGGTTTGTGGGAATAATAAGGTCTCGCAAACGCCGGTTTCCGATGAGAGCTTGGTAGAGGCTGTGCTCCCCTGTCACCTCCACACCGAGTGCTGAGGTAGCGTTCGCTTGGGAGTCTACATCGATGAGCAACACTTCCTGCCCACGCGCCGCCAGTGCCGCCGCCAGATTGACCGCTGTGGATGTTTTGCCCACGCCGCCTTTTTGATTCGCTACAGAAATGACCTTCACGCCGCCCATTCTACCAAATTTGCCCCACTTTTCAAGGCTTCATTGCGAGAAGAAATCATAACCCCACGTCTGTTTCGAATAAATTAAAGGCTTAGTGGTGGGCGGTGACTTTGAGGCGGGAAGGCACGGGGGAGATCAAGTACGAGGTACGAAGTACGAAGTACGAAGTGAAGGAGTTAGGCGCAACGGAGTTGCGCGGAGAGGGACGATGAACGCAAAGCGGGAATCTCGCGTGGGGAATAAATCCTTGCATCCGTGAGGTTGAATCCCCCTTAGTG
>CAYWNS010000023.1:0-23419 GCA_964459715.1 uncultured Akkermansia sp. | reverse complement strand
TCACAGATTATATAGGGTATATCAGGAAGGATCTGGACAAAATGTCTTTGCCGCAGGTTGCAAATGTGATTGAAGAAATAGTCAAGGTGGTTACTGATAAATGATAGGACAATGAAGGTTTCCGTTCTAACGCCGATATATAACCATAGTGTAAGGTACGTGCGGGAATGCTTGCAATCTCTTCTCGCACAGACGTTGCAGGACATTGAGTTTATTTTAATCGATAATGGGGCCAATCAGGAATCCAAGGATTTAATCGAGGAATTTCTTCGGAAAGATTCGAGATTTAGAGCCCTTCATATAGAGAAAAATGAAGGGTATGGGAAAGCTATGAATCTCGGGCTCAGGAACGCGCAGGGAGAATATATAGGGGTAGTCGAAAGTGACGATTTTGTCAACCCCGCCATGTACGAAACTCTGTATAATATCGGGAAAGAAAATGGCGTCGACGTGGTGAAGTGCCTGTTCTCATTCAAAGAAGAAGGGAAACCCATGAAAATCGGTCTCTCGTTCAAACCTACGGAATACAATAGGGTTTTAAAAAATCTGGATGTTCCCGATTTCTGTTTTAAATACGGTTCATACTGGTCTGCGATTTACAGGAGAGAAATGCTTGACCGGCATCGGATTTGGTTTGACGAGCAGCCAACTCCATCGGGAGAGGATATTATGTGGACGCTCAAAACCTATTTCTTCTGCAGGAATCTCTTTATTTCGCATCGCTGTTTTTATCATTATCGCGTTGATAATCCCAACTCGTCTATCAGACGGAGAGATGATAAAATTGCAAATTGCATGGATTTGTACCTCCTCCTTAATACCTATTTAAAGGGGCAGAAGTACGAAATGCTGGACGAGTACTGGTACATAAAGAGTCGCCGCGAATTCCTCAACTTTTGGTGGGGATACCAATCCGGGGATGTTTCTGCCGTAAATTGGCGTCTTTTTTTGAAGGTCGCAAGGCAGCTGCGATATAATTTGAAAGAGGACCATGTCCGACTCGGTCCCTTAGAGACGCGTCTCTATAGGAGGTTGGCTTACCATCCGATTTGGGTGATCATTCGCGGCACGATAGTCGCCCGGAAACGCCGGAAAAACAGAACCATAAGTTGTTTTTTGGGAATACCATGGAAAAGCGTTCTCAATACGACCTCTCAGAAAACACAAAGCATCTATTTGGGGCGACTATTCTGCGTCAATCGGGATGGCAAGAGTGTCTCACGGTGTCTATGTGGATTGACTTTTTATCGTCGCGTTAAGACAGATGAAAAAGAGGTGAGATATTTTTTTGGTATACCCTTTTATCATCGTTCACTGTTGCACGCTCGTCCACACGCGGGCGGGCAGAGTGAGGCTATAAAAATCCAGCAGCGTCTCGAACGTATGAAAGATGATATTGGCACGAGACTATACGCCATGGTTACTCATCGCAAGACCTTTGGACCGTACCTGAATTGTCATACGGATAAGGACGTTGTTCTAGTAGCTTGCGGACCATCGGCAAAATATTTTAGTGGTCTTAGGGATGCTGTATACATCGGCGTTAATCGTGCTTTCCTCAACAAAAGCATTTCGCTGGACTTCTTGTTTGTACAGGACGATTTGGGAGAGGATCAAGTTACGGCTAACAAGTACAGACCTGGAGAATGTAAAAAATTCTACGGTATAATTCCCCATGTGCGTTATTTCGAATGCCAAAATAACCCTAAATTGCAGCATATTCACCGCATATCGCTGCTCGATGCAGACAGCGCATCCGCGAAAAGATATATACTCAACGTCAATGGCTGTGGTCCCTCCTTCTGGCCGTACGATATTTCAGTAGAACCCATCAGGGATGCCGGGGGTACCGTATTTTCCGCTCTACAATTTATTTTATATACCCATCCCAAACGTGTTTTTCTTGTCGGCTGTGATTGCTCTGCGGGGGGACATTTTTATGGAGGACGTCAGGAAGATTTTTCTCCTGCGGTGCGTTGGTGGCATGACTTTGCGTCCTACGCGAAACGGGATTTTCGAGAGATTGAAATTATATCAGTTAATCCCTCGGGATTACGTGGATTATTTCGTGACGTGTACACGGATGAGTTTATCAATGAAAACACCACATTAAACTATTCAGCCACTGAAAAGTTGGGGAATTTATGATCGCAGATACTCCGGAAAATTTTATGTCAAATATCAAAATAATCATAAGTTATCATAAAAAATGCGAGCCGATTATATCTAATATATTTCTGCCTATGCAGGTCGGCTGCGCATTAACGTCCGAGCGATTTGCAAATATGCTTCATGACGATGACGGAGACAATATTTCCGACAGAAATAGGAAGTATTCTGAATTGACGGCACAATATTGGACTTGGAAAAATTATGATAAAATTGGGAATCCTGATTACGTAGGTTTTATGCACTATCGTCGGCACTTTTTGTTTGACGGCTGGAAGGGAAATCCACGGGATGTTTGGTTGCCTCACGGTGCCTTTTACAAATTTCCGTGTATGGGATCAAGGTATTTGAAACACTTGGCATCAAAACATGTAGAAATGCAGTTAAAGGAAGCCGATGTATTAACAATCAAGGCGTATGATGTTAGATATCTGAATAGTCGAGACCTGCGCACGCAGTATGCAACACTGCCAAAGCAAAAAGTCGAATATTTTGATATATTAATCCGGATAGCAAAAGAACTTGCACCGGATTATTTGTATGAAATAGAAATGATCGAACATGGTTCCATACAAATTTTATGCAACATGTTTGTGATGCCTAAGGTGCTTTTTTTTGAATACAGTCGGTTTCTCTTTCCAATTCTTGACGAGATTGACAGTTTGATTGACAGCAGTGATAACAATACGCATTCCTTGAGACACATCGGTTATTTGGCTGAATTCTTATTGTCTGTTTTCATTTTCCATATCCACAGGCAGGGGAAATATAAAATAAAAGAACTGTGCGCATCGTACATTCTAAACCCTGACAAAATCCTATTGCACCCTCGTCTCGATTGCTTCAAATACTACACTCTTGGGAAGATTTGCCGAGGAGAGAGAGGGGAAAAATACCAAGAAGAATGTGAAAGCATGAAAAAACTCCTTCGGCAAGCAAGGGCGATGAATATCAGCGTTTGAATCTAGTACCCTCCCCCCCCCTAACAACGATGCGAAAATCCGTAGGCACCATCACGGATAGCTTCATTAAATATCCAGAAGAACCATGAGAAAGAGTGCCGGACCACCACTGCATGCGTGTAAATTTTGACTATTACCGTCACCATGAACAAGATACTCTATTCGATCGTCACGGCTCTCTTTTTGAGTGTTATTTTATTTCTTCTGCCGCGTCTGCTTTTCAAGGGTGACGCCCGCTGGACGTACCAAAATGATACAGCACGCATGGACGTCAAGTTTAGCGGACATCTGAAAAATGGACATGTAAGTGCACAGGGTACAAACTTGCGAGCTGCACAACCTGTGTGGTTATCCAGCGAAAGTTACCAGGGTACTGTGATTGAATTTCCTATTTCTTACCGTACAAAAACATATCAGATCAATCTGTCTCCCAAAGCAGACGAATGGGGAGAGGATGCAGCTCTCGTTATAGAATTCAAGGGCAAAGATTTTCAACATAGAGGGAAAAGGCAAGCCGCATGGGTAAGCTTTCGGAATATTACCCTGAATGGGCAATCTGTTGCGGGAGAAAAGGTAGTTTGGCACAACAAACCCTTTGCGCTAAAGTATCCTCTTCATCCATCGCTGGGAATTTCACTGACCTTTGACGTTTGCAAGCCCTTCGCGACATCCGATATCTCTTTCAAAAACCTCTTGGTCATATTCGTTGTGTTTTGTTCGCTGTTCTGCCTATGTTTCACATCACTTAAAAGGATCGCCGGTCACGTCCTGACCTTCACTAACCAAAAGGACATTGTGCAGATCTTATCGGACAGCTATTTGCACATTGAACCGGTTTACCGTCGCTCATTCTGGATAATTTTTGGGATACTCTGTTTCGCGTTCGGCTTTCACACAATTCAGTTTATGTGGGGAAACCATGATTGGGACTTCCTAGAACGTACGCATCAGTGGTTGGAACGAACAAGTGAGGGAAGATACATGAATCTTGCTCTGCGAATACCGTTGTCGGATGGTATTTATCTGCCTCTTATTTATGACCTGATAACATTTGTCGCCTCAGCAATCAACGCAGTATTACTTTGCAAATATTGGCGTCTGAAGAAGCGGGTCATTTATTTTGTGCTTTGCGGTCTCGTGTTGACCGCTCAACCATTTACATTGAGCATGATGTATTTTGTAAATATGATTCCGGAGAGTTTCATTGGAGTGACATGCGCATTAGTAGCGTTACTTCTATCTGAAAAAGTGGTTACAAAAGGGGGGTATATAGTCCGGATGCTTATCTACTCGCTGCTTTCAATTGTCTTGATCAACCTTGCGTTGGCTATGTATCCGGTTCTCCTTAACACTATCGCTGTGACGTTTTTCGGCAGATTGTTGGTTCAATCGTTCGATTGGGACGGTTCGCGGCGGCAGTTGAAATCGTGCATGCGACCATTCATCATTTCAGCGGCTCACATCATATTTGGTATTGTACTATACAAGTTAATCATCACATGCGTTTTTTCCACAGGGCATACATATAATGTACAGATGTTGCCATTGGAACAAATTCCGGAGCGTCTGGGTGTATTATTCAAGCAGTGTTTTCATCAATTATACGAGTACAAATACCCGTTCATATCTCAATGGATACTATGGGGGTTTGGGGGATTTACCGCGATACTTGTTCTTTATGTATGTTGTACGGGGAATCCTTGGCAAAAGGTTATCAGGCTTGTCCTTTTAATCGGCACCTTGTTCGCCACGCAAACATCCATGGTCGTTGCAAAAGTACACATTATCGATGGTCGAATAGAACTTTATGGTCTTGTCTTTTTTGAGACGTTAGTAACGGCGATGGTTGTGACAAGATTTCGCAAACTTCACAACCTCTCCGTAATTACGGGAGCATGTATTATTTTTGCATCAGTGCTACAAGACCTGAACGCTTTGCGCGTGTGGAAACTCGGGTTTGACGCCGAGAGGATGCTCTGGAACAGGATACTAGCACGTTTGGAGACACAAAAAGACTTTGATCCTGCCGGGAAGTACGATGTCGTTACAATCGGATATCCCATCGCAATGCGACCACGCTACTATGCAGGAGTAATGGGGGCAAATTTCACCAATGTTACTTCCCCTATGCTTGGTTCCTATGAGCAGGTGTCGGATCCTTTTAGACCTCATGAGTTTTATTATTCCTCGCATTTTCGCGACAAGCACTTTACATTAGCACACAGAAATAACCCGGATTATATAGCTCGACTGAAGCAACTCTATCAAGCCGGGATATTGCATAGAGCGGAAGTATGGCCAAAACCGAACGGTTTAATTGTGTGGAGAGACATTATACTGTTCGTGACGGATGGGAGGGAACTTGATAATTATAAAAAGAGATTCGAACGAGAACTAGGAAGGAAATGAAAGCTTTTATCTAAGATTCTATGTATGCCTAACTACTTTCTTATATTAATATTTTATGAAAAAAATTCTCCATTCGATCGTCACAGCTCTCTTCTTAGGTGTTATCTTAAGCTTCTTTGTGCCGACGCGCTGTTTTTTCACGGATGATGCTTATTGGACATACCAAAACGATGCAGCTCGCATGGACATCGGGTTCGTGGGGCATCTAAAAAATGGTCGTGTGGAGGCTGAAGGTGTGGATTTGCGGATTTCTCAACCAACGTGGTTTTCCCGCGAAAACTATCAGGGTACAACTGTTGAAATACCCGTTTCCTACCGGACAAAATCGTGTCAGATCAAGATGACCCCACAGGCAGATGCGTTGGGACGAGATGCATCTCTCGTCATTAACTTCATGGGGAAAGGTCTTGATTATGAGGGAAAAAGCAAACCAGCATGGGTATGCTTTCGAAATATCGTTCTTAATGGGAAACTCGTAACGTCTGAAAAGAGAGTATGGCACGATCAGGCTTTCCGCCTGAATTATCCTCTTCCTGCGTCAGAGATCACATTGTCATTCGATGTACACAAACCACTTAAGGCATCGGATTTTTCTTTCCCTTATCTTCTAGGTACCTTCCTTGGTGCACTGCTCCTCTGCCTATTTTTGCCCCGCTTAAAAACGACAGCTTCATGCGTCCAGTATTTCATCAATAGCAGGGATATTGTCAAGGTGATATCTGGCAGCTACCGGCGCATTGACCCGGTATACCGTCGCTCGTTCTGGATAATTTTCGGCGTACTCTGCTTCGTATTCGGTTTCCACGCAATCCAGTTTATGTGGGGAAACCATGATTGGCCGCTTATGCTGCATGTGCTGCGCGGGTTGGAGAATATCATCATCGGGCGATATATGGTACACTCGGTCAAAGTGTCGCTGCTTCATGGTGTTTACTTACCTTTTATTTATGACATTGTGGTGTTTGTCACCCTAGCGATCAACGCAGTATTACTTTGCAAATATTGGCGTTTGGAGAAACGTGTCATCTATTTTGTGATTTGTGGTCTCGTGTTGACTGCGCAGCCCTTCACATTGAACATGATGTATTTTGTGAACATGATTCCGGAGAGTTTCATTGGAGTGACATGCGCATTAGTTGCATTACTTCTATCTGAAAGAGTCGTTACAGGGGGGGGGTATATAACTCGAAGGCTTATCTATTCGCTGCTTTCAATTGTCTTGATCAATCTTGCATTGGCTATGTATCCGCCTCTCCTTAACACTATCGCCGTGGCGTTTGTCGGCAGATTGTTGATTCAGTCGTTCGATTGGGATGGTTCGTTGATGCGGTCGAAATCGTGCATGCGGCTATTCACCATTTCAGCGATACACATTGTATTGGGCATAGCATTATATAAATTTGTAATCGCATATGTTTTTCCTATAGGGAGCAGTTACAATGTAGAAATATTACCCATGGAACGGGTGCCGGAACGCCTGTGTACCTTATTCACGCAGTGCTTTCATCAATTACGCGAGTATAATTTCCCATTCATAACTCAGTGGATTCTATGGATATTCCTCGGATTTACGATTCTACTGATGCTCCACGTTTACTTCACCGGAAATTTCGGACAAAAGATTGTCCGACTTTTTCTTTTATTCGGTTCCTTATTTGCCACACAAACGACCATGATCATCGCAAAAGTACATGTGATTGAAGGTAGAATTGAACTATTCGGTCTGGTGTTTTTTGAGGTATTGGTGCTGACTCTGGTCGTCACGCGGTTTAAGATGCTGCACAACCTATGGGTAATTGTCGGAGTGTGCATTATTTATGTATCTGTACTCCAAGATTTGGATTGCCTACGCGTGTGGAAACTGGGGTTTGACGCTGAAAAAATGCTCTGGAACAGGGTTTTGGCACGTCTAGAAGTGCAAAAAGACTTTGACCCTGCTAAGAAGTATGATGTTGTACAAATTGGAACTTCAATTTCGATGCGTCCACGCTACTTCGCACACAGAGATAGGGTACTCAAATCATACATTTTAAATTGCTCCTATGATCCGGATTTTTCTGTCTTTTGCGCTCATGACTTTTACTACCCTACGCCTTTTCGCAGGAAAGGCTTCTCGTCAGGATCCCCGCAGCCGGATTACGTCAGTCGACTTAGGGATCTCTACGAAGCCGGAGTGCTGCAAAAGGCAGAGGTGTGGCCGAAAGCAAATGGGCTGATTGTGTGGAAGGATACCATACTTTTCGTGACGGATGGAAGGGAACTTGACAATTACCGAAGGAAATTTGAACGCGAACTAGGAAAGAAATAACCCAACCCCGAAACGGTCAACAACTATGCTCCTCTCCTTGGTTGTTCCCTGCTACAACGAAAGTGCCGCTCTGCTTCCTTTCATGGAGGAAGTGGAGCGTGTGGCTGCCACTATGCCGGTTGATGTGCAGATCGAGTTGATCCTCATCGATGATGGTAGCACGGATGATACCCTGCATGTCATGCAGCAACTCGCCGCGCGCCACACGTGGGTGCGGTGGTATTCCTTCTCTCGTAACTTCGGTAAGGAGAGTGCCATCCTCGCCGGGCTCGAGCATGCTCGGGGCGATTACACGGCGGTGATGGATGCCGACTTGCAGGATCCGCCGGAGCTCCTCCCGCAGATGCTCAGGGCTGTGCGGGAAGAAGGTTACGACTGCATCGGGACGCGGCGCGTCACCCGCAAGGGGGAGCCCCCCATTCGCTCCTTTCTAGCACGTATGTTTTATCGGCTCATCAACCTCGTGTCCGACACTAAGCTGGTGGACGGAGCACGGGACTACAGACTGCTCTCTCGTCAGGCGGTTAATGCTCTCCTCGCCATGCCAGAGTACAACCGCTTTTCCAAGGGTCTTTACCAATGGATCGGTTTTCGCACTAAATGGTTGGAGTATGAAAACGTGCAGCGCGTAGCGGGAGAAACCAAGTGGTCCTTTTGGAAGCTGCTCAAGTACGCGATAGAAGGCATTCTCGCTTTCAGCACGGCTCCACTTACCCTCGCTGTGCTGATGGGTGGCGGTTTTGTCCTCCTTTCTCTGGCTACAATACTTACCTGCTCTTTCCGAGGTTTCCTGTGGCAAGTGCCGATCTCCGATTGGGACATCACCATTTGCGTTATACTGCTCGTGAGCGGAGTACAACTTCTCTGCCTCGGCATCTTCGGACAATACCTTGCGAAAGCCTACAAGGAAATCAAGCACCGCCCCCACTACATCATCAACCGATCCGTTGACGATGCCGTTCCTTTGCCAGCGCACACGTCCACAGATGTCGCCACGAAACCGGAGCAAAGAAAATGCGTATGAATAGTAATGATTTAACACCTCCTGATGCCATACCCCGTTTGCTTGCCCCAGCGGGGTTTCGTGAGTCTTGGAAGATAATGTTAGGAGCCTTGATAGGCACCTTAATTGTCAATATTTTATGTCTCCCACTCTGGATGGATTACGACGTGGAAAGCGTTATCCGCACCCTGTTTAACAGGGATGCGCGTATGGACATTATCTATAATGGTCCTTTGACCGGGGCGAATGCTTTCTCTATCACCTCATCGGAACCGGCTCTAAGCTCCCCCACTAACTATTATCGTGGGAACGATGCCCAGCTTTACACGGCAAATATGCAAGTTGGGGGGGAGTGGAAAGCACATAGTCTCACGCTGAATGCACGTAGGAAGGGGTACGTTCAAATCCTGTTGAGGGGTCCTCACAGGTGCGATGATTACGGTGAAATATATTCCATTACCACTGATTATAGCAACTTGAAAATTAGGGGTAAAGAGATTTTCTCCAGTCGGAGGAAGGTGACCTATATCAAAGGCTTCTCGTATCGTATCCCGGTAAATGCAAATGAAGCTATCAATATCTCGTTTGATGTTCGCAGACACCACTTCGATGCGGATGATTTCGACTTGAAAAGAAATTTCTGGTATATCATCACACTGAGCGTCCTGACATTCGTCATTTTCTACATTCTGTTGCAACGCCTCTCAATTTCGTATAAGCATGCGAAAGCGGAAGATGCCGTATTTACGTTTATTTTTTTCCTTCTTCTCATGGTTCCTCTGAGCAATATATCTGATGCTCAGAAAGTCGCACGAGAAGGAAGAACACTGAAGCAACGTCCCAAAGTCTCATTGATCCTCGAAGGAGGTGCGAACTATGCGAAAGAGTGCGAAGACTGGTTTTGTGATCACCTAGGCGGGCGCGAGTGGCTTATAAAATTGCATGATGTTATTCAAAGGGAAACACAGAGAATTATCCGGGGACGTATAGCGTGGTATATTCAAGATAGCGGCTGGATCTTTGAAGACTTAGGATGGCATTTAGGTTCGAAAGATGTAAAGCCGATAGTAGATACAATGGTGGAAATGAAAAAGTTCTGTGAGCTGAATCACATTAAGCTGTACGTTTTTGTAGTACCCAGAAGGGAGAGCATCTATCAGGAACAGTTATATGGGTGTGTATCTAAAAGGAAACAGTTTGCTGAGGAGAGCGCACTTCACGAGCAAATAAAAAGCCTAGCTGCCAGACAGCATGTTACCTACATTTTCCCATGGACGGAACTGCGAGACGCTTGCAAGCTGGACTACACCTATTTTAAGCTGACTCACCATTGGACAGATTGGGGTGCCTACATCGGCTACCGAGCTCTGATGAAGGAAATTCATCGAGATTTCCCGGATATACCGATCGTGTCATTAGGGGAGTACAACCAAACTCAGAGCAGCCTTACCCGCGATGAATGGGTGCGCAACTTCTCGTCCGGCACTCTCAAAAGGTTTTTTAATTTTGAGACAGATCAGCGGTGTCCTGTCACAATTTATAACTACTATGACAGCAGAAATGCGGACAAACTCGTACTGAATGTAGGGAAGTACACGAAGGATTTTAGATACGGGGGGGGGGCATATAAAGTTATGGTAATCGGAACATCTCAAAATGAGAACCTAATGAACTTTCTCCCGTACTCGGCGGCGCAAACAAAATATATCAGATTAAATATGGGTCAATTGCCGGGATCAGAAAGATGGAAGATTATGAAACACTACAAGAAGGACATACTCTCATATAGACCTAATATTCTTATTTTCTCAATATGTGCAATTGATTCTAATATGCTATCTATAAAAAAAATTTTCAATCAATAAATTATGTTATTCTCATCCATGTCATTTGTGTTTCTTTTCTTGCCCATCGTGTGTGCTTTGTACGCGATGGCGAGGAGAGAACTGCGTAATTATATCCTGTTAGTTGCCAGTTTATTGTTTTATGCGTGGGGTGAGCCACGGTATGTGGCAGTGATGTTGCTTACCATTTTAATCAACTATCTGGGCGGATTGTTTGTTGCACAGTCTAAGCATAAGCGGACGATACTGTGGTTGACGATTCTGGGTAACCTGAGTTTCCTCGTTTATTTCAAGTATTTTAATTTCCTCGCGGAGAATATTAATGCACTCATCGGAGGACATATAGACTTCATCAAGGTGGTCATGCCTATCGGCATCTCGTTCTACACCTTCCAAGCACTCAGCTATGTCATTGATGTGTACCGAGGCGAGACAGAGGTGCAGCGCAACGTCTTTAAGCTCGCTCTCTTCATCACCCTGTTCCCACAGCTCGTGGCGGGTCCCATTGTGAAATACCACGATGTCGCCGACCAAATTGACAACCGAACAACGGACTTCGACAAAGTGGCGTACGGTGTCAAACGCTTCATCGCAGGGCTCGCGAAGAAAATCCTCATCGCCAACACCTTGGGAGCGGTCGCAGACAAAGTATTTACCCAGCCCGTGGCACAGCTCGATTGTATCACCACGTGGCTCGGGGCGGTCTGCTACACCCTACAAATCTATTACGACTTCAGCGGGTACTCCGACATGGCTATCGGACTCGGCTCGATCTTCGGATTCCGTTTTCTCGAGAACTTCAATTACCCCTACATCTCCAAGTCGATTACGGAGTTCTGGCGGCGTTGGCATATTTCGCTCTCGACTTGGTTTAGGGAATACCTCTACATCCCGCTCGGAGGGAACAGAGTCAGCAAATGGAGGAATTATCTCAATCTTTTTGTCGTTTTCCTAGCGACGGGGATATGGCACGGCGCGACGTGGAATTTTGTGGTGTGGGGACTCTGGCACGGTTTTTTCATCATCCTCGAGAAGATGACCGGATTACATAAGGAGTGCAAAAACATCCTCTCCAATACGGCGCGGCACTGCTACCTTCTACTTGTTGTGATGGTGGGGTGGGTGATGTTCCGAGCAGACACTCTGACTTACGCGTGGCACTACCTCCTGACCATGTTCAGCATGGAAACTGCGACGGAAGAACCTTATAAGCTGCTCTACTACGCAGACAGACTCGAGGTCATCACGCTGATAGTGGCTATCATCGGTGCGGCACCTGCCTTCAGTCGGATGATTGAGACGCGGGATCGCAGCCATGTCCGCATCGCGCTGGTGAATGCATGGTTACTTGTCCTCTTCGTTCTGAGTGCCTCACTTATGGAAGCCTCCACCTACAATCCCTTCATCTACTTCCGCTTTTAACGTATGTGTACCATTCCGCACACTTCCGATCAGGACACAATGAATCGCAAAATCCTCATTGATAAATATGCTCATTCCCACCATGCTCCTCGCGATGGCAGGGTATCATTCATAAAGCGTCCCATCATGCGATTCTGTAGCCGGATTATGGGCGATGAATTTTCTTGACGCCCCACGAGCTCTCGTGATAGGGTAGGCACAGCACGGGACATGGACATGAAAATGAAAGAAGTTACTTTAGTGATACTATCGGCTGTGGTGGTCACTTCGTTCGCTGCTTGTACAAGTGGGAGAGCCGCGAGGGAGTGCGAGGAGCCGATTACAATGAATCTGTATTACAGCGGCACGCGAGGGAATGCGAAGAAGTTTGCGCAGGAAGTGACGCAGAGCGGGCTTGCCAAGGAAATCCGCGCCGAGGAAGGGAACCTGAAGTACGAATACTTTGCACCGATGGGGGATGATGAAACCATTTTATTGATAGACAGCTGGAGGGATCAGCAGGCTCTGGACGCGCATCATGCCTCGCCGATGATGAAGAAAATTGCCGAGCTGCGGGAGAAATATGACCTGCATACGAAAGCGGAACGCTATCTCCCCGATAAGGACAAAAATTCTGTGGCAGATGAGAGGTTCCTCCGGAGGTGAGGTGCGGTTCGTACCAACGGGAAGCACGAGGTACGATGGAAATTTGAACTTGCAAGATGCCTACGTAAAAGATAGAATGGGCGCGACATGGGAGAGACGGAAATCCGCACACTGCTGAAAGAAGCGCGCAGCAAGGGCTGGGTCGACCAAACGCTGGTGCAGCGGGCAATAGAGGCTGCGCGAGCACTGTACGTGACCACGCAAAAGAATATGCGTTCGGAGGAGCGGGTGTTTGTCTCTGCGGTGAAGAGGTTGGTGACAGACGCCGAAAGTCGCCGGTTTTTGCACGGGTTATGCGATGCCGTCATGCTCGAAGGGGAGAAGGTGGTCGAGCGACTCAAGCTACTGATCGAGCGACACGGCGGCATCCCTACCTTCTTCAGTTCACTGGCGCGGCTGCGGATCAGAGCAGTCATCATGGCACCCCGCAGTATGCAGGGGACTGCTGCGGCGGAGGTGAAGCGAATTTTTCGTTCCACGTTCGGCGAGCTCGTTCTCCCCACCCAAGTGAGTAAGATCAGCAAGAGGGGCGAGAGTTTGCGCAAAGAGGGTATGCAACTGATACTCTGCCCGCTCGCGCCGCAGGTGTTCGGCAGCAAGGGTGCGGAGCGGTACGAAAGCAACCTGATGGCGATCCTCACCAAACAGCCCGGCTTGGGGATTGTGGTGGAACCCCACCGTCTCTGCCCGGAAATATCGCCGACATCCCCGGAGTATAGTGCGCAACACCTAGCAGAAAAGTTGCAACGGATCTTTACTGCAGCTCAACAAAACGGCGGAGCACCGGTCACCGTCAAACCCTACCTGAGCGACACAATCGGTGTAGTGGTCGCCGCGCTCAAGCGCGTGCTGGACTCGCCGAACTTCGATGCGCAGAGGATCACGATCGAACTCCCCGCCTACTTGCGTATGAGTGTGCATCACTTGCGCGATCTGGCAGCATGGGCGGAAACGCGCAGCCAACGCAGTGCTGCTCCTCTGCGAGTGCTGCTCGTGAAGGGGGATTATTTGGAAGAGCAGCGTGTGCGCAGTACACGTTATGGCTCTGCGGCACAACTTTGTGAGAGTAAGACGGAGACCGACGCAAACTTCGTCCAGCTCTTAGATGCGGCGGTGGCGTACCCGGCAACGGCGGTTACCCCTGTGGTGGGTACACACGAGATGATGCTCCTGAGCTACGCCGCCCTCCTTTGGGCACGCAGTGGACGGGAGGGGATGCCGCCGGTGTCACTCATCATGGGACCGGGCAATCACATCGGACGCACTTTTGCATCGCTCGGCAGTCAGGTTGACTTGGTGGCGGGTGTGACCTCGGAGGGGGGGGAAGAGAGAGCATTCCGGCATTATCTGATGCACATCCTGCACGAGCTCTCGCGCGATGGCAGCTACCTCGATGTCGGCAACGCGTCATCCCCGGAGACAATCGACTGGTCGGCAAAGGCAAAACCGATTATGGCGGCACACAGTAAGCGCAATACCGCGCCATTGAATACCGCAGAGGACGGACAGTGGAAGCCGAGTACCTTGGAGATATCGGCAGAGCGCGTTGAGGTGGATGCCTGCTATGCGGCAGCCCGAACAGAGGTCGAGCGTTCCCAACAGCCCCTCCCCCTGCGTCTCGATGAAACCGTCCTCAACACGCCGCTCACCCGCATCCACCGCTCCCTTGTCGTCCCGAGTCTAGAAGATTACCGAGCCGACGTAGCTGACTACGATGCTGTACAGCGAGCACTTCGGTGGGCACGTGAGCGTGCCGAGCAGTCCCCCCCTCCCCCGGAGAAACGCGCAGCCGCTTTGCGCCGTGCGGCACGTGAGCTTAAAAAGAGGCGTACCGAGATGGTGGGTGTGCTGGTACGGGATGCCGGGTTTACCCTAGCGGATGCGGATGCCGAGATCCGCGATACGTACGACTCTCTGCGCTATGTTGCCGCGCAGGACGAAACTTTGCGCGGAATGCAGGACGGGACGCGGGCGGTACCGCTCGGCGTGGTGGTGGTCACGTCGGGAATCGCGCGACCCTTGTTTGATGCGGCGGAGGGCATTGCCGCCGCATGGATGGGCGGAAACACGATCATCTACAAACCCTCCGATCACTTTATCCTGCTTGCCTCGCGCTTTGCCGAATTGCTGAGAGATGCCGGTGTGCGGCTTGCAGTGCTCCCCTGCGCAGACAGCGAAATTGCGCGCCGACTCATAAGCGACAGCAGTGTGTCGGCTGTAGTGGGACCGGACGTTGCAGGACAGGTGCCCGTGCTTACCACAGCGAACGTGGGTACCACCGTGCTGGCTTCCCCGGTGCATGGACCATCTGTGTATTTGGCGGCGAGCTGCGACCGGGCATACGCGCTGCGGGAGGTGACTCGCGCGGCACTTTACCGTTCCGGTCAGGCATCCACCTGTCCGCACCTCATTTTGGTGCACGAATCTCTTTACAAGGACTCCGCATTCTTCGCGGCGTTCGAAGACCTCGTGAGCACCAATCTGCCACGACCTACATGGCTGGAAGGTGCGGATTTGGGTCCCATTTCTTCCCCGTTGGGGGAGAGAGAACGCATGTTGCTAACATGTCGCGACTCGAGTTTGGCGTGGCGCGTAATGCCCCGTTCCGAATCCCCGACAGATTCTCAACTCTGGAGCCCCGGGCTGTGCACCGGTATTGCCCCGCAGGGTGACTTTGTGCGTTACGGACAACGCCTCCCCCTGCTCGGCATCGTCTGCGTTGCGGATGCGTACGAGGCTGCCCAAATCCAACGTCCCTTTGCACGTGCGAGCAGTGCGGTCATTTTTTCGCAGGATGAGGAAGAAATTGCTTCATGGCAAGAGGAGGTTGGCTGCCGCCGTGTCTGCATCAACTGCTGTGCCTCCGTCCGCGCGGGGGTCTTCCCGGAACCCGTTTGGAAAGCGACGGGACAGGCGAGCGTTGGTCCCATGCGGGGACTCATGGGTTCTGTGGCTGCACTCTGCCGCTGGAAGGAGCACGATCGCCCCGTCTCGCGCAGTGCTCGCCGAAACTTAGCCTTTGACCCGAAGGACATCCTGCCCGCCACGTCAGACGCGGAGTCTGTTATGCGGCTTTCATCCGCAGCGGATTCCATTTCTTATTGGTGGGAGAAACACTTTGGGACGGAGCACCTCCTCCCACCCGCCGAGGGAATGCAGGCTACCCTTTCCTTCTCTCCGGAGTCCGTCTGTCTGCGCGTGGATGAGCAGTTGAGCAACGAAGACCTCGCTATCGCTCTCATGGCTGTCTTGCAAACCGGTGCTCATCTCGAACTTTCTGTCGCCACTAAACGGGAATGGCTCTCGCTCTTTGCCGAGCAGCGCACCATCCCCCTCGACCTCACGAAGGACGATGCTTTCATTGCGAGCTTTGCCGCCCTCGCCTCGCGCAATGTGCTCCTGCGCTACCCCGGTGCACCCGCCCAAGCTGCAGAACAAGCTGCCCGCGCCTCCCTCCGTATGGATGCCTCCCCCGTGCTTCCCAACGGTCGCCTCGAGCTCGCCCGCTACATGGTCGAAAAAGTATGCATCAGGCGCATCGAGCTGAGTGCCGACCCGGCTAACATACGCCCGCTGTAACGTGCCGTGAAAAGCAACGAGAAGCCAACAAGAGGTACGAGGTGCGAAGCAGCAAAGTCGAAGAGTGGCGGATGCGGTAGGCGGCGGTAATGTGTGGGAAAAAGGTGTGTGGTCACACTTGCCCCAAGAAATTTTCCGGGAATTGCCGCAATGCCGGTTCCCGCGCGGTTTTTACACACCTAGCGTACTGCGGGGATATAAACTTCGCGGCTGCTTTGATTTGCCCCCGCGTACCTCGTACTTCAACGCCTCCCACTAAGCCTTTCATTTTTCGGGAATAGGTCTAGCTTTCACAATTGCGTGGGGTACGTGGGAAGGGCAAGACGTCGCGGATATTCTGCACTCCGGTCACGAACATGATGAGGCGTTCGAAGCCCACCCCGAACCCGGCATGGGGTACGGAACCGTAGCGACGCAAGTCCATGTAGTGCGCGTAATCCTGCTCTTTCATACCGGAGAGGCGGATGTTGGCGGCTAGAACATCGGCGCGTTCTTCGCGCTGACTCCCGCCCATGAGCTCGCCCACGCCCGGCACCAGCACGTCCATGGCAGCCACAGTACGTCCGTCTTCATTTCTGCGCATGTAGAAAGGTTTAATTTCCGCCGGGTAGTCGTGGACAATGACCGGCGCGGAAAAGAGTTTTTCGGTGAGGAAGCGTTCGTGTTCGGTCTGCATATCCATCCCCCAATGCGGTGGGAACTCGAAGGTTTGACCGCTCTGCTGCATACGCTGCACGGCTTCTGTGTACGAACAACGGACGAAAGGAAGATCGCGCACGGCTTCCAAACGCTCACGGAGAGTAGGATCGATGAAGCGACAGAAAAAGTCGAAGTCGCCGGAGCTATCGCTCAGCACCTCTGCCACGATAAACTTGAGGAACGCTTCGGCGAGCTGCATATCGCCGGACAGGTCGCAGAATGCTATCTCCGGCTCAATCATCCAGAATTCAGCGGCATGGCGGGGGGTGTTGCTGTTTTCGGCACGGAAGGTGGGTCCGAAGGTATAAATTCGGCTCAATGCGCAGGCGAAGGATTCCCCCTCCAGCTGTCCTGAAACGGTGAGCGATGCCGGTTTCCCGAAAAAGTCGTTGTCGTAATTCGTGTTCGCGGCGAGCGGGTCGAGGGTCGTGACACGGAACATTTCGCCCGCCCCCTCACAGTCGGATGCCGTGATGATGGGTGTATGCACCCAAACAAAGTCATGTTCTGCGAAAAACCGATGGACGGCGGTAGCTACGCGAGAACGCATGCGGAAAATCGCACCGTACAGGTTGGTACGCGGGCGCAAATGAGCAATCGTACGGAGAAATTCCGGGCTGTGGTGCTTCTTCTGGAGCGGGTAGTCGCTTTCTACCGAGCCAACGAGCTGCACCCGAGTAGCCCGCATCTCCCATTTTTGTTTGCCGGGGGAGGTCACCAACTGCCCCACCACGCGCACAGAAGCACCGGTGCCCATGCGCGGCAGGAACTCCGACCCGGGCACGCCTTCATCCACAATCACCTGCAGAGAAGCCAAGCACGAACCATCATTCACCTCGAGGAACGAAAACTTGCGGGTGTCCCTTCGTGTGCGAACCCAGCCTTCGGCGCACACTTCCTCTGCCGCGCTTTCTCTCTCCAGCAAATGCTTGATCAATGTTCTTTGCATGCAGACAATATACCACCATTGACCGCCCTGCGGCAAGCTCCGAAATTGTCTCTATCAAACATGCCGTATACACGCCGATGCGTGCACACCTGTCCCAATAAAATTCTCGAAAACCGCCGCTGTGTTCTCATCCCCGTGTGGGATACAGACACTCTGCGTACCAAGAAGGCTTCAACCTCACGGGTGCACGGACTTAATTCCCAAACATCGTTTTGGCTTTGCCTCCTCCCGCCATGCCTGCGCAACTCCGTTGCGCCTAGCTTCTTCACTTCGTACTTCGTACTTGCTCACCCCTGCGTTGCCGCACGGCGAAGTCATCGCTCTACTCTAGGCGTTTAATTTATTTGGGACAGGTTTGATTTCCGCAACTGCACGTGTATTTGCGCTTTTCAGGGCACGCAGTTGGGTGTAAAATGGACACGGATATGACGGAGACGACGCAGAAAGAAGGAGCGGGGAAGTATAGGAACCTAGCAATTATTGCCCATGTAGACCACGGAAAGACAACCTTAGTTGATCAACTACTCAAAGCCGGTGGCACGTACCGCGAAAATCAGGAGGTACAGGAACGTGCCATGGACTCCATGGATTTGGAGCGGGAAAAGGGGATTACCATCAGGGCTAAAAATACGTCTATCCGCTGGAATGGCTACACAATCAACATCGTCGACACGCCGGGGCATGCGGATTTTGGAGCGGAGGTCGAGCGCGTCATGAAGATGGTGGACGGGGTGATATTGGTGGTGGACGCGTATGAAGGTCCCCAGGCTCAAACCCGCTTCGTGCTGCGTAAAGCCCTGGAAGAGGGGCTGTTGCCGATCGTGGTCATCAACAAGGTCGACCGACCGCACGCGAATCCGGCGGCGGTGCACGACCAAGTGCTGGAGCTGCTCATGGAGTTGGATGCCACGGAAGAACAGTTCGATGCCCCCTTTGTGTACGGGTCCGCCAAGGACGGTTACTTCATGAACAACATGGAGAATGAACCGCCGGTAGATTGTTCGCCGCTGCTATTCAAGATTATCGAGCGGATTCCGCCGCCGAAGAATGCCGACCCGGAGCGCAGTTTCCGCATGCTCATCTCGAACATCGATTGGGATGACTACGTGGGGCGTGTCGCGGTCGGACGTATTTCATCCGGCTCTGTGCGTAAGGGAGATACACTCTATCTCCTGCGACCAGATGGCACACGGGTACAGGCAAAGGTAACGCGACTTTTCGAGTACAGCGGTTTGCAGACGAATGATTCCGCAGTGGGGGAAGCCGGCAACATCATAGGAGTCTCCGGCTTCGAAGATGCAGACATCGGGGAAACGCTTGTGGCAGACCCGGAGGATACGCCGCTGCCCTTCGTGAACATCGAGCCCCCCACCGTGCAGATGGAGTTTAGTATCAACGATGGACCGCTCGGCGGCAAAGACGGAAAAAATGTCACCGGGCGCGTCATCCGTGAGCGACTGATGCGAGAGATGCGCACCAACGTATCCATCAAGGTAGAAGACGGGACGACAGCCGGGGTCTTCCGTGTGTCCGCTAGGGGCACCATGCAGGTGGCTATTTTGGTGGAGCAGATGCGTCGTGAAGGCTACGAGGTACTCGTGTCACGCCCGCAAGTCATTACGCGAGAGGTCGATGGGAAGGTGTACGAACCCTTCGAAACACTCTACATGGAAGTACCGGAGGACTGTGCGAATGGGGCTGTACGCATCTTGGGGAATCGGCGCGGAGTGCTGGAATGCATGGAAAACAAGGGGAGTGGGCGTACCTATATCATCGCATCCATTCCCACGCGGGGGCTGATTGGTTTCGAATTTGAGCTGGTGAACCTGACGGCGGGACACGGCATTTTTTCTCATCTCTTCAATGGGTATGCCCCTTACGCCGGGGAAATTACAACGCGGTACAGCGGAACCTTGGTATCCATGGAAACCGGCATTGCACGACCGTACGCGTTGGAAGCTGTGGAAGAACGCGGTACCCTCTTTATTGCACCGGGAGATGAGGTTTATGTGGGTATGATCGTGGGTGAAACTCCTAAGCCGGTGGACATTCCGGTGAATCCGACGCGCGAGAAGCACCTCACCAACCACCGCTCGGCCACAAAAAATGAGGCGGTCCGGCTTACCCCACCGCGTGTCTTTTCTCTGGAGCGTGCTATCGAATACATTGAGCTCGATGAACTCGTGGAAGCTACTCCCCACTTCATCCGCTTGCGAAAGCGCATTATCGACCCCACGGAACGCAAACGTGCCGCATTTCGGAATATGACTAACGTATGATGATACTCGCTTCCATTGATTGGTCTTTGTTGTTCAGTTGGAGCAGCTTAACGAGCAGCGTGCTCTACTTGTTGGCAGTGGTATGCTTCCTTTTGGGGATATTGGGATGCGCGTTGCCCTATCCGGGGCATGCGGTGTTGCTGGGCGGTTGCATTCTCTTTGCATGGGCGGGAGAGGGGAACAATGCTCCGGTGTGGGTGTGGATTGTAGAGAGTCTGTTGGCAGTGTTGGGTAGTTTTACAGACAACCTATTTGCCCTCGCCGGGGCAAAACGCTTTGGCTGCGGATCTCACGCCTTGTGGTGTAGTGCCCTTGGCATGATACTTGGCGGTCTATTTTTCTTCCCGCTCGGATTGCTCATTGGACCATTCCTCGGCGCGTTCCTCTGCGAATGGCTGTACGTGCGCAAAGACCTCCCTTCCTCCGTCAGGTCCGGCACGGGGGCACTGCTCGGAGCTTTGCTCGGTATCGCAGCCAAATTCGTCGTAGCCGCTAGCATGCTCGTTCTCTTTTTCGTCGTATGAGGTTGTCCACGTACCGAGCAGCGCAACAGCCGCATAGTGGATTATGCTTGACTGGCGTGTATAAAGCCGTTAGAATGGCGCGTGCAGTAATGCGGAGCTGATATGTTGAAATATTTGAACGAGATGACGCAGTCGCCTGTGTTTTATTTTGTGACAGGCATCCTGTTGTTGGTGTTGTTTTTCTGGTACATGGCATCAGAGAATGACAAAATGAAGCGCAACGCTGGAACTTTCTTTATCATCGGCTTGGCATGTTTCTCGATTATGTCCTTGTTTGTGAACGGTATGCACTATGGAATTGACATACGCGGCGGGGTGGAGCTAACACTCGAGGTGCAGCCGAAGTTGGATGACCAGACCGGAATGCAAACACCGCCGAGTGAGGATGACATGCAGCAGGCATGCAACATACTGGGCGAGCGTCTCAATTCTACCGGTACGAGCGAGGTGCAGATCATCCACACTAACAACAAAATACTCATTCAGATACCGCAGCAGGACACGCAGGATGAAAAAGCCAACAAGGAAAAGATCGATGCAATGGTGAGCATGCTCACCCGCATGGCGAAGCTAGAGTTGCTGGCGGTGCACCCGGAGAGCGACCGCCTAGTTGCGCAGATGATGAGCGTGGACCCCGCGACGGGCAAGCCCGTGGTCGACTTTGATGCCTACGTTGCCGCCCGCAACAAGTACTTGGACGCGCAGAAAGCCGGTGACAACACGGGGCGTCCCCCCATGCTCCGCATCCCCGCTAAAATGGGGCTGAATGACTATCAGTTGCTCCCTTACCCCATAACGGACAATGAAACAGGTGAACCGGTGTTGGATGAAACCGGGCATCAGCGACTGCGCTTCATCGTTCTCCAAAAGCCCCATGCTGCTATGCAGCAGGATGTCTACATCACCGGTAAGGAGGTGTCGTCTGCGCACCCGGATTATTCTCGGCGCGGCTACGTGAACGTGACACTCAACCGCTCGGGAGCCGGGCGCATGGGCAGACTGACCGGCAAGATGATTAAGGGGCGCGACTGCTTGGCTGTGGTGCTAAACGGGCAGGTGAAATGCGCCCCTGTCGTGCAGGCAACGTTGAGCAAAGATTTCCAGATATCCGGGCTCAGTGCCAAGGGCGAAGCCGAGGATGTCTCGAAAGCACTTGCCAATCCCCTCTCCAGTGACCTGAAGGTGGAAGGACGCAAGGATGTGAGTGCACAGCTCGGACAGAGTGCGTTGGAGCAGGGTACTTTCGCCGGCATTGTCGGGTTGCTCGCCGTGTTTGTCTTCTGCTATTGGTATTACAGGGTGGCAGGGATCGTGGCAATGGTGGGGTTGGCACTCAACGCGTTGACCTTGGTAGGTCTCATGAGTTTGTTCGGCTTCGTGTTGACGCTGCCCGGCATCGCCGGTATCGTGCTGACCATGGGCATGGCAGTGGATGCGAACGTGCTGATCTACGAGCGCATGCGCGAGGAACGGGCGGCGGGTCGCCCCTTCCTTAACAGTCTGCGAGTAGCGTACGAAAAAGCATTTTCTGCCATTTGGGACTCGAACATTACCTCGCTCATCACAGCCGTCATTCTCTTTTGGTTGGCAAGCGGTTCCATCAAGGGTTTCGCCGTAACCACCAGTGTGGGCATCATCACATCCCTCATCGGAGCCATCGTGGTGACGCGAGTGCTCTTCTTCTGGGCAGAGCACACGGGGATACTTCGGGAGTTCTCTTTCGGGCATGCCCCGTTTCAAGATAGGAGCTTTGACTTCATGAAGTGGCGCAAGGTGGCTCTCACCTGCTCCGTCGTGGTGATTGCGGGTTCCCTGCTCTACGCCGTGTTGGTGAAGAAAGATGCAGCCCTCGGTATTGACTTCACCGGCGGCTCCACGATCACCTACGTGCTGAAACCTGACTCCACGGTGAATTATAAGCAGGTGGAAGATGCGGTGATGGGCATGGAACTCTCCAAACTCCCCACCGTGCAGGAGTTTAACAACGCCGGCACAGACCGCAACATCAAGATACGCTGCGCCTCCAAAGCTGAGGCTGCACAGATCGACACCATGCTCCGCGAGAAAGTTTCGGGCATGAAGACCGTCCCCCTACCCTCAGTGGATGAAGTGAGTTCCTCGCTCGGTTCCACCTTCTTCCGCACCGCCATCTGGGCATTGTTGGCGGGCTTAGCAGGAATCACCATTTACTTGGCAGTGCGCTTCGAATGGAGTTTCGCGGTCGGGGCTCTGGTGTCCACCGCCCACGATGTTTTGGCAATCTTGGGGCTCGTCATTCTGATGGGTACGGAGCTGAGTATCATCCATATCGGGGCATTCCTCACGGTAGCCGGTTACTCGATCAACGACACGATCGTCATCTTTGACCGCATCCGTGAGCGTCTGCGCTACGCGGACTCCAAGGATAGCTTAGGGGACATTATCAACGAGTCCATCAGCTCCACCCTTCCGCGTACCCTGCTCACCTCTCTCTCCACGCTGGCTGTACTCGTTGCCCTCATTGCGCTGGGAGGTCCCGCTATGCGCGATTTCTCTATCACCATGATGCTGGGGATCGTGGTGGGCACCTACTCCTCCATCTTCATCGCTGCCCCGGTGGTTTACATGTGTGACCGGCGCAATATGCT